>JBCKTZ010000023.1:0-21460 GCA_038925245.1 Gallionellaceae bacterium | reverse complement strand
GTGATCGGCGGCGGCAATATCTTCCGGGGTGTTGCACCGGCTGCTGCGGGGATGGATCGCGTCACTGCGGACTATATGGGTATGCTGGCGACAGTGATGAATGCGATGGCCTTGCAGGATGCGATGAAGCGGCAGGGGCTGGAAAGCAGGGTGCAGTCAGCCTTGAATCTGGAGGTGGTAGAGCCTTATATACGCGCTAAAGCACTGCGTTATCTGGACGAGGGCAAGGTGGTGATTTTTGGTGCAGGTACCGGCAATCCTTTCTTTACCACGGATACTGCCGCCGCATTGCGCGGTGTGGAAATGAATGCCGAGGTGGTGATCAAAGCGACCAAAGTGGACGGTATTTATACTGCTGACCCGAAAAAGGATCCGACTGCGACACGCTATGCAAAATTGACTTTTGATGAAGCTATCTCCAAAAATCTACAGGTGATGGATGCAACCGCCCTCACCTTATGCCGCGACCAGAAGATGCCCATCATTGTGTTCAATATTTTTAAAGATGGCGCCCTTAAACGGGTAATACATGGCCAAGAGGAAGGTACCTTGGTGACGTGCTAGTGTCGCGTCATGAATAAGATGTCGTATTGTGATGTGTTAGTTTTTCGTAGGGTGGATAAGCGCAGCGCATCCACCGAACGCGTGGTGGATGCGCTGCGCTTATCCACCCTACACAATGCTGAAATAACACTATCCGTTATTTGATGCGTGACGCGACACTAGTTATTCAAGTGCACCAGGAGATTAAAGATGATTGCTGATATCAAAAAAACTGTAGAAGAAAAGATGAGCAAGTCGCTGGAAACCCTTAAGGTGGATTTCGGCAAGGTGCGCACGGGACGCGCGCATCCTGGTATTTTGGATCATGTGATGGTGCTTTATTATGGCAACCCAACCTTGCTGACTCAGGTTGCCAATGTGAATTTGATCGACAATCGCACTATCGGTGTACAACCCTGGGAAAAGAACATGATAGGCCCGGTAGAGAAGGCAATCCGTGATGCTGATCTGGGTTTGAATCCGTCAACCAACGGTGATGTAATACGTGTGCCGATGCCGATGCTGACTGAGGAGCGCCGCAGGGATATGATCAAAATTGTGCGTACTGAAGCTGAAGGCGCTAAAGTTGCGGTGCGCAATATTCGACGTGACGCGAATGAGCAATTGAAAAAATTGCTCAAGGAAAAGGAAGTCAGTGAGGATGACGAGCGTCGTGCGCAAGACGATGTGCAGAAATCTACCGACCGCTTTGTGGTTGAAATAGACAAAGCCTTGCATGTCAAAGAGGCTGAGCTGATAGCGGTTTAACTTAGAAAAAATAGTTCGATCCGCAGATTACGCAGATTAGATTGATTATCAAGCAGATACAGAATCAATCAGCGTTACCAATTTGGTGACGCTGAAAATCAGTTAATTCTTTGTTTAATTGGTATTAATCTATTTAATCTGCGGACAACTGCCGTTTTTAGGTTTATAGGTTTAAGCAGCTGTAAATGCGGTGAGCTGCAGGACATCTGCTCTTCGCCAAAATCCTTGTGGGGGTATTGAATTCAGTGGCATTATTTCAAAGTTCTACTCGCACTATTCCAGTTGCGCCCAAAGTACCCAGACATATTGCGATCATCATGGACGGCAATGGGCGTTGGGCCAAGCAGCGTTTTTTGCCGCGCGTTGCCGGACATCAGCGCGGGGTTGAATGCTTGCGCGAGGCGGTTAAGGCTTGTGGCGCACTGGGTGTGGAATATCTGACTGTGTTTGCCTTTAGTAGTGAAAACTGGCGGCGTCCTGCCGACGAAGTGTCTTTTCTGATGCAGCTGTTCCTCAAAATGTTGCAACGCGAAGTTTCTAAGCTGCACGAAAATAATATCCGCCTGAAAGTGATAGGCGATCTTACCCGTTTTGATGCCGAGCTCAATCGGCACATTCAGGAAGCAGAGCAGCTTACCGCCAATAACACTGGCCTCACACTGACCATAGCAGCCAACTATGGCGGTCGTTGGGACATCATGCATGCCACCCGCGCCATGCTGCAGGCGCGTCCCGAACTGCTGGCAAGCTTCAGCGAATCTGATCTTGAGCCTTACCTTTCCATGCACTATGCGCCCGAGCCGGATTTGTTTATTCGCACCGGCGGTGAACAGCGCATCAGCAACTTCCTGCTATGGCAACTGGCTTACACCGAGCTGTATTTCACCGATACCCTGTGGCCCGCATTTGATCGCGCAGCATTGGAGGCCGCGATACTATCCTATCAAAAACGCGAGCGCCGTTTCGGCCGGACTAGTGATCAGTTGCAGGATGATCAGACAAAAACGTAAAAAGTATATATAAATCAAATGCTTAAACAACGTATACTTACCGCAATTATTCTGGCAATTTTATTTCTTGCCGCGCTGTTTACATTACCCGCTGCTGGCTGGTCTGCGCTGGTTGGGCTGGTAATGATGCAGGGCGCGTGGGAGTGGTCGAAGCTGGCCAAAATGAGCAGGTCGTTTGCAGTTGCTTATGTTGGATTGCTGCTGCTGACGTTTGTCGCGGTGTTATGGATGGTCGAAAACTTGCAACCGCAACAAAAAAATACGCTGCAGATATTTATCTACGGTGTTTCTGCGGTGTTTTGGATGTTAGTGGTGCCGGCTTGGTTTAAAGGCGGCTGGAAGCCGAAGAATTTCTGCTTGCTTGGTGTAATAGGATGGATAGTATTGTTGCCCACGGGGTTGGCGATGCTGGATTTGCGCGCCGAATCTCCCCAGCCGTGGTGGTTGCTTGGAGTGATGGGCTTGGTGTGGATGGCGGATATTTCAGCTTATTTTACCGGTCGACAATTTGGCAAGAATAAATTAGCGCCTAACATCAGCCCCGGAAAGACCTGGGAAGGTGTGGCGGGAGCAATGCTGGGTGTGATGCTGTATATGGCGATAGTGATGGTGGTCAGCGGCATGACACAGCGTTACTCATTGCTGGTGTTTGCGATCATCGGAGTGGTGCTGGTGGCGCTGTCGGTGATGGGCGATTTGTTTGAGTCTGCCATTAAACGTCAGGCTGGAGTAAAGGACAGTGGCACTTTATTGCCCGGCCATGGCGGCTTGCTGGATCGTATCGACGCACTCACTTCCACCCTGCCATTAGCCGCACTCATGTTGATTTTGACGAGGGGTGCATGATGCATGACGCGCAGGCCATGACCAAACTAACAGTATTGGGATCCACTGGCAGTATCGGCACCAGCACGCTGGATGTGGTGTCTCGCCATCCGGAAAAATACCAGGTTGTTGCATTGACTGCCTATCGTCAGGATGAGTTGCTGTTTGAGCAATGCCAGCGTTTCAGGCCACGCTATGCTGTGTTGCTGGATGAAGCCGCAACAGAACGATTGAAACAGCGGGTACTGTCTGCTGGATTGGACGTTGAAGTGTTGTGTGGCGAGCAAGCGCTGGAACAGGTCGCATCCTTGCCCGAGGTGGATGCGGTGATGGCTGCCATAGTGGGTGCGGCTGGGCTACGCCCCTGTCTTGCTGCTGCACGTGCAGGTAAAAAAATTCTGTTGGCGAACAAGGAGGCATTGGTGATGGCGGGGCGCATTTTTATGGATGCAGTGCGCCAGAATGGCGCCACCCTGTTGCCGATCGATAGTGAACATAATGCGATTTTTCAGTCCTTGCCGCATGATTATGCGGCGGATATGACGGCCAGCGGTGTCAGCAAGATTTTATTGACCGCATCTGGCGGGCCTTTCCGCGACACGCCCTTATCAGCGTTGCAGCATGTCACCCCGGAGCAGGCCTGTGCGCATCCCAATTGGGTGATGGGACGCAAGATTTCCGTTGACTCTGCCACTATGATGAATAAAGGCTTGGAGGTGATCGAGGCGCACTGGTTGTTTAATGCGTCTGCGGATGATATTCAGGTGGTTATTCATCCGCAGAGCGTCATCCACTCCATGGTGCAGTATGTGGATGGCTCGGTGCTGGCGCAAATGGGAAATCCCGATATGCGCACACCGATCGCCCATGCGTTGGCTTATCCGATGCGTATTGATGCGGGAGTAGCGCCACTGGATTTGTTCAAGGTGGCAACGCTGAATTTTGTTGCGCCGGATTTTGAGCGCTTCCCCTGTCTGGCATTGGCTTATCAAGCCTTGCGGGCGGGTGGTACCGCTCCCGCCATTTTGAATGCTGCGAATGAAGTGGCAGTAGATGCGTTTTTGAATAAAAAGATTTCCTTCCTCGATATACCGCGCCTGATAAGCGATGTGCTGGCCGCGCAGGCGAGTGTCGCTGTCGATACATTGGATGATGTGCTGTTGGCCGATGCTGCAGCGCGCGTGGCTGCGCAACAATGGATTTTGCAATGACGACCTTTCTGGCTTTTATTACGGCGATTGTGGTGCTGGTCGCATTTCACGAATATGGACACTATTGGGTTGCGCGACGCTGTGGCGTGAAAGTGTTGCGTTTTTCCATAGGCTTCGGGAAAATTTTATACAGCAAAAAATTTGCCGGCGGAGAAACCGAGTGGGTGATCTCTGCCATCCCGCTGGGCGGCTACGTCAAGATGCTGGATGAACGCGAAGGTGTGGTAGCAGCGGAAGATTTGCCGCGTGCCTTCAATCGTCAGCCGGTGCTTAATCGCATGGCTATCGTGGTCGCAGGGCCGCTGGCAAATTTGCTGCTGGCTGTGGTGTTCTACTGGGGATTGTTTGTTTACGGGGTGCCGGGACTCAAGCCTGTGTTGGGAGATATAGCCCCCGCTACACCCGCAGCTATTGCCCAGTTGCAAGCACAACAAACCATCGTCAATATCAACGGCAGCGATACGCCTACCTGGCAGGAGGTGCGTTGGGTCTTGCTGGATGCCGTGCTGCAAGGGGGTAATGCCAGTGAGGGTAAGGCAAGTCTTGAAATCCGCACACCCCAAGGTGAGTTGGCAACGCGCATCCTGGATATCAGCAGTTTGACAGCGGCCGATCTGGATAGCGATTTTTTGGTCAAGCTCGGTTTGCATCCATACCGGCCTGTGGTGCAACCAGTTCTGGGTAAACTGGTTGAAGGCGGAGTGGCGCAGCGTGCCGGCCTTAAAGTGAATGATCTTATCCTGAGTGCGAACGGGAAGCAGATTGAGGACTGGGGAAAGTGGGTAGCAATGGTTCGTAGCCATCCGTCTACTCAGTTGCATCTGGAAATCATGCGCGAAGGGTATTTGATTACGCTGTATCTGACGCCAGACTCGGTTAAGGAGGGTGATAAGCAGGTAGGGAAAATTGGTGCTGCGCCACTAATCAATCAGCAGGAATTTGATGCCCTGATGACGGAGGTGAGTTATTCTCCAGCTAAGGCGCTGGTGCAGGCAGTACGCAAAACATGGGAAACCAGTGTGATCAGTCTGCAGATGATGGGCAAGATGATTGCGGGTCAAATATCACTTAAAAACCTGAGCGGGCCTGTCACTATTGCCGATTATGCTGGACAATCAGCGCACATGGGATTCGGTGCGTATCTGTCATTTCTTGCTTTGATCAGTATTAGCTTGGGCGTATTGAATTTATTGCCTATCCCGTTATTGGATGGCGGGCATTTGCTGTATTATATGGTGGAGTTGATCAAGGGCAGTCCTGTTTCGGAAGCCCTGTGGAACGCGGGGCAGAAGATAGGTTTTGTGATATTGTTTACCCTGATGGGCCTCGCTTTATTCAATGATTTTAGCCGCTTGATTTTAAATTGACATAATAATGAAATTAATAAAACTGGTAGGTCTCGTCCCTCTGTTCTATATGATGTCTGCCATCGCAATAGAGCCGTTTGAGGTAAAGGATATCCGCATTGAGGGTGTTCAGCGCACCGAGCCGGGCACGGTGTTCAGTTACTTGCCGGTGAAGGTGGGTGATACATTGACCGATGAACAATCTGTCGCTGCAATTCGCGCATTATTTGCGACCGGATTTTTTGCGGATGTCAAACTGAGAGTAGAGGAGGGTGTGCTGGTCGTTATTGTCCGCGAACGACCTTCGATAGCCAGCATCGAAATCAATGGCGCGAAAGATATTCCCAAAGATAAGTTGCGCGAAAACCTGAAGTTTGTAGGCTTGGCAGAAGGTCGCATTTTTGACAAGGCGGCGCTGGAAAAATCCGAAAATGAACTCAAACGCGCCTATGTGGCACGCGGCAGATATGCGGTGTCGGTCAAAACGACTGTCACCGAGCTTGAACGCAACCGCGTGGCTGTGGTTTTTGATGTGGCTGAGGGTGAAGTCTCAAAAATCAGGCAGATCAATATTGTAGGCAACCAGGTCTTTAAGGAAAAAGAACTGCTGGAGTTGATGAAGCTGACCACGCCAACTATGTGGACATGGGTAAGCAGTAACGATCAGTATTCTAAGCAGAAGCTGTCTGCAGATCTGGAAGTAATGCGTTCCTTTTATCTGGATGGTGGATATCTCGAGTTTTTAATTGACTCAACCCAGGTTTCCATCACCCCTGACAAGCAGGATATTTATATCACGATCAATATTTCAGAAGGTGCGAAATATAAAGTTTCCGATATCAAAGTGATTGGTGATGAAAATATTTTGCCCCATGCCGAGTTGCGCAAATTGATCCCGATTCAGGTTGGCGATGCGTTCTCGCGCAACAAGCTTACCGAGTCTCAAAAGAATATATCCGATCGCCTGGGGAATGATGGATACGCATTTGCAAACGTCAGTGCTGTTCCGGAACTGGATAAAGTAAAACATGAGGTTGCCTTTACCTTTGTATCCGACCCGGGGCAACGTGTATATGTGCGGCGTATCAATGTAACGGGCAATACCAAGACCAAGGATGAGGTGATCAGACGTGAATTCCGCCAAATGGAAGGCGCGTGGTTTGCCACGAAACAGATTCAGCAGTCGAAGAAAAGAGTGGACAGGCTGAATTATTTTAGCGAGGTAAATATTGAAACCCCCCCGGTACAAAGTAGCAAAGACCAGGTGGATTTAAATGTCAACGTCAAGGAAAAGGCTACCGGCAGCTTTAATGTTGGTGCCGGTATTTCCAGTTCACAGGGCGTGGTGCTGACAGCGGGTGTTACCCAGAGTAACCTTTTTGGTACAGGTAAGGTACTGTCCACACAGATCAACACCAGCAAGATCAATCAGGTGTATTCAATATCCTATACCAATCCCTATTACACCGATAATGGCGTAAGTCGAGGATTCGATCTGTATCAGCGCAATCTGGATACAACCCGCACCTCTATCAGTCCTTACAAATCCTCAACCTCGGGGGGCGGTGTACGTTTTGGTGTGCCCATAGGGGAAGACGAAACAATGCATTATGGCTTGTCCGTGGAGCAGTCAAGCTATGAACTCCCTCCCCCACCGGATCCCCCCGCCCCCCGCGGACAGTTGCAAACATACGTGGATACTTACGGCTCTTCGACGAAAAACCTGTTGGGAACAGTGGGCTGGACGCGCGACAGCAGGGACAGCGCCTTCTACCCTACGGATGGCAAACTTCAGAGGGCTTTTGTCGAAGTGGCATTGCCGGCTTCCGACCAGCAATACTACAAGCTTACTTACCAGCATCAGAAGTTTATTCCGCTAAGTAATTCAGTCACATTATTGTTGAATGGAGATGCGGGGTTGGCCGCTTCTTATAATGAGAAACCCTTGCCATTCTTCAAGAATTTCTATGCGGGTGGTGTTGGCTCGGTGCGCGGTTATGCACCCAACTCCCTAGGGCCTCGCGATAGTTTAGGGAGAGGCTTGGGCGGAGACAAGCGCGTACTGGTAAATTCCGAGTTGCTTTTCCCGATGCCGGGCAATAAGGATAAATCTGTGCGTTTAAGCGCATTTGTAGATGCAGGTGTAATTTACGGTGGACCTACTGATACCCCGGGATCCGATGGGCCGCGCTACTCAACCGGAATGGCGCTTACTTGGATCTCACCGGTAGGCCCGCTTAAAATGAGTTATGCTTTGCCGTTGGCATCCCAGCCTGGGGATAAATTGCAGCGATTCCAGTTTACCCTGGGGCAGATTTTCTAAGCAATTATGAATGCATGTAAATGCAGATTTGACAAGGAGCAAGAAATGAAATTTAAATTGAATATCATCACTTTTATCCTGCTTTCGTTAGCTGCTGCTATGGTTTATGCGGGTGATTTTCGTATTGGCGTGGTGGATACGGAACGTATTCTGCGTGAATCGGCACCCGCAGCTCAGGCGGAGAAAAGGATCGAGAAAGAGTTTGAACTGCGTGATCAGGAGATCAAAAAAGTTGCTAAGCAGGCTAGGGATATTCAATTGCATTTTGATAAGGGAGGGATGACCCTGCTGGATGCCGAACACCGCAGCAAGGAACGCGAATTGGCTAATCTCAATGTGTCCTTGCAACGCATGCAACGTGAGTTTCGCGAAGACCTGAATCTGCGCAAAAACGAAGAGCTGGCCTTGGTGTTTGTGCGTACTAACAAGGCGATCAAGGCAATTGCGGAAAGTGAAAATTATGATCTTGTGCTGCAAGAGGCTATATATCGCAATCCGAAAATTGATATCACCGATAAGGTATTGAAGTTCTTGTCGACCGAAAAATAATATTCCTTTTTTGTATCCATGACGCGAGCAGCCTATAGTTTAAAAGAGTTAGCCACGCGCTTTGGCGGTAGTGTGCTGGACGACAGCGGAGTTTTGATCAGCCAGATTGCGACCCTGGATAGTGCAAAATCAAATCAGATCGCATTCCTGGCAAACAGCAAGTATCGTTCACAGCTAGCTAGCACTTGCGCCGGTGCTGTTATTCTGTCTGCGGCCGATGCGGACGCGACAACACGTTCACGCATAGTGTGCGATAACCCATACGCCTACTTTGCAAAACTCTCCGCGTTTTTAAATCCATTACCAGCGGCAATTGCAGGTATCCACCCCAGCGCAGTAATCGGTGAGGGCGCAATTATTGCGCCCAGTGTGCAGATTGATGCGCATGTCGTGATCGGTGCCGGTGCGAACATTGGCGCGCATAGCGTGATCATGTCCGGCTGCAATATTGGTGCTGGTGTCGTTATTGGTGAGAATGCCCGCTTGTACCCACGTGTGGTGGTTTATCACGATTGTGTCCTGGGAAATAATTTGATTGCGCATTCCGGTGTGGTGATAGGCGCTGATGGTTTTGGTATTGCGATGGACGAAGGTCGCTGGCTGAAAATACCCCAGATCGGACGTGTGGTCATAGGCAATGATGTCGAAATAGGGGCCAATACCACGATAGACAGGGGCGCGCTTGATGACACCGTGATTGAGGATGGTGTCAAACTGGATAACCAGATCCAGATTGCGCATAACGTGCATATCGGCGCGCATACAGCCATTGCCGGTTGCGTCGGCATAGCGGGTAGTACAACGATAGGAAAATATTGCCGTATTGGCGGCAGTGCAGGCATTCTAGGTCACTTGCAAGTAGCTGATTATGTTGAAATTTCTTCATTTACCTTGGTTGGAAAGTCGATAAAAGAACGTGGAAGTTACTGCGGTATTTACCCCTTCAGCAGCACGCAGTCATGGCGCAAAAATGCAGCCCAGTTACGCCATCTGGATGAACTTGCAGATCGCATCAAGAAACTCGAAAAGCAAATCACATCATCAAAAAATCAATAAGGAAAAATTATGAGTATGCAGATGGACATCCATGAAATTCTTGAACACTTGCCGCATCGCTATCCATTTTTATTGATAGACCGTGTATTGGATGTTGAGCCGGGAAAAAATATTGTGGCCTTGAAAAATGTCACGATGAACGAACCTTTCTTTGTTGGCCATTACCCGCATCACCCGGTGATGCCGGGTGTGCTGATCATCGAGGCGATGGCTCAGGCAGCAGCCCTACTGTCATTTAAAACCATGGGCACAAAACCCAGCGTTGACTCGGTATATTATTTTGTCGGGATCGACGATGCACGTTTCAAACGCCCGGTTAGCCCTGGCGATCAGGTTATTTTCAAAGTGGAGTTACTTAGCACCAAGCGCGGTATCTGGAAGTATGCTGCGGTTGCTGAAGTGGATGGTAAGTTGGTCGCCGAGGCTAACTTGATGGCAACTTTAAGGGACAAGTAATGCGTCATCCAACAGCCATCATTCATCCCAATGCCAAGCTTGCCGATGACGTGCAGGTGGGCGCATATTCGATTATTGACGAACATGTCGAGATCGGTGCCGGGACAAAGATCGGACCGCATGTTGTTGTTACAGGCCACACCCGTATCGGAAAAAATAATCAGATTTTCCAGTTCTGCTCTATCGGTGAAGTGCCGCAGGACAAGAAGTATGCAGGTGAGCCAACCAGACTCGAGATAGGCGATAACAATGTTATCCGCGAATCCTGTACCTTCAATATTGGTACCGTTCAAGATGTGGGAGTCACCCGCATGGGCAATAATAACTGGGTGATGGCCTATGTCCATGTTGCCCATGATTGCCAGATTGGCAACAACGTTATCTTTGCCAACAGCACGCAGCTGGCCGGACATGTGATCATTGATGATTTTGTGATCCTTGGCGGATTTACCGGGGTGCATCAATTCTGCCAGATCGGAGCGCATGTGATGACTGCGGTTGGTACCGTGCTGCTGCATGATATTCCACCCTATGTGAAAGTATCCGGTAGCCCTGCGGCACCGCATGGAATTAATTCTGAAGGCCTGAAACGTCGCGGCTTTACTAGCGATGCATTGCTGGGAATCAAGCGTGCATATAAAACTTTGTATCGCTCAGAATTAACCCTGGAACAAGCCAAAGTCCAGCTGAGCCAACAGCTTGCCGAACACCCCGAAGTGCAGATCATGGCTGATTTTCTGAATCGTTCTCAGCGCGGTATCGTTCGTTAAATTTTAAAATGGCAGTTGTCCGCAGATTACGCAGATTAACGCGGATTAACGCGGATTAAACAAAATGTTATGTGCATTTCCAGAGCCACTAAATTGGTAAATCAAATTTATTTTGTATCTGTTTGATAATCAATATAATCTGCGTAATCTGCGGATCGCACTGCTTTTTCTAGGTTAAATATGAGTCAAGTTGTAAAAACCATAGCCATGGTGGCGGGAGAAGCTTCGGGTGACTTGCTTGCCAGCGAGCTAATACTGGCAATCAGCGAGATGATGCCTAATGTACGTTTCATCGGTATTGGTGGTCCCAAGATGCAGGCAGCAGGCATGCAGGTGCTCTATCCGATGGAAAAACTGTCGGTGATGGGATATCTGGAAGTGTTGCGTCACTACCGCGAAATTGCCGGGATCCGTCGCAGTTTGCGTAAGCACTTGATCAAAAACCCACCCGATTTGTTTATTGGAATCGATGCCCCGGATTTTAATTTTGATCTCGAGCTGGCGCTTAAGCGTCATGGTATTCCCACCGTACACTATGTGAGCCCGTCAATATGGGCATGGCGTGGAGAGCGCATCCATAAAATAAAACGTGCGGTGTCGCATATGCTGGCCCTGTTTCCATTTGAAGTCCCCTTGTATGAAAAGGCAGGGATACCGGTGACCTATGTAGGCCACCCCTTGGCTGATATCCTGCCTACGATCCCCAATCGTTTGAAAATGCGCGAACAAATGCGCATACATCCGCTTAATGCCAAGGTGTTTGCAATGTTGCCCGGCAGCCGTAAAAGCGAAGTGCGGCAATTGGCCAAGACTTATATTCATACCGCAAGGCTGATACTCAAATCAGTGCCTGATGCCCAGTTTCTGGTGCCACTCGGCAGTCGTGCAACCCGTAATATTTTTGAGGAAGCAGTCTGGCAAGATGAAGCGCAAGATTTGCCGATAACGCTGCTTTTCGGCCATGCGCACGAGGCGATGATTGCTGCTGACGGGGTGTTGGTCGCATCGGGTACGGCCACACTTGAAGCTGCGCTGCTTAAGCGTCCCATGGTCATCACTTATAAAATGTCACCACTGACTTTCTGGTTGGCCAAACGTAAGCAATACCTGCCTTATGTGGGCTTGCCCAATATTCTGTCGGGTAAATTTGTGGTGCCGGAGTTGTTGCAAGACGATGCCACACCAGAAAATATTGCACAGGCATTGCTCAATCTGGTTGCCAATAAAGAGGCAGTGATTGAATTGGAACAGCGTTTTACCGAGATGCATCTTGCGCTAAAACAGCATGCGGCGAAAAGGGCGGCAGCGGCAGTCCTGCCTTTTCTGACGGCACGCGGGTGAGTTCCAGCTTCTTGATCTGTGGTGTAGATGAAGCAGGACGGGGTCCGCTTGCCGGCCCTGTATATGCGGCAGCAGTCATTCTGGATGATAAGCACCCGATAGCCGGTCTGAGTGACTCGAAAAAACTCAGCGAGAGCAAGCGCAATTATTTGGCGGGAGAAATTCGCTTACATGCTGTGGCCTGGGCTATTGCTACCGCTAGCGCAGCAGAAATCGATGAGATCAATATTTTGCAAGCCAGTTTGCTGGCGATGAAACGTGCCATTGAAGCGTTGTCCCTGAGACCGCAGGAGGTGTTGGTGGATGGTTTATATTGCCCGGATACCGGTATTACCAGCCGCGCCATCGTAAGGGGGGACAGTAGCGTGGCTGCCATATCCGCCGCCTCCATTCTGGCCAAAACTGCGCGCGACGAGGCCATGTTGTTGCTGCATGAAAAATATCCACAATACGGATTTGATGCACATAAAGGTTACCCCACCGCGGCGCACCTTGCTGCATTAAAATTACACGGCATATCGCCTGAACACCGTAAAAGTTTCAGGCCGGTTCGGGAATTACTTTAAGAGGAGACACGCATGTTGTCATTGATGAAACTCATTCATTTGCTGGCGATTGTAGTTTGGGTTGGCGGCATGTTTTTTGCCTATGTTGTGTTGCGGCCAGGAGCTGCAGAAATTCTGCAGCCACCCGAGCGTCTACGCTTGTGGGATAAAGTATTCAGCGTGTTTTTCAACTGGGTATGGCTGGCGATATTTCTGGTACTGGTGAGCGGCTTCTACATGATTTACCTGTTTGGAGGCTACGCCAATCTGCCACTCTATATCAATCTTATGCTGCTGATGGGCATTACGATGACGCTGATATTTGCCTACGTTTTTTTTAGATGCTATGTTCAATTCACACGTTTTGTCAGCAAGCAGGAGTGGCCTAAGGCCGGCGCTATGCTGGTTACGATTAGAAAGCTGGTGGGACTGAATTTGACTATTGGTTTGCTGACGGTTGTTGTAGCGATAATTGGCAGAAATATTTAATCGCTTTCGGGTGAATTTCCCGCCCCTAGTGGCGTATTTTGGTAGGGTGCGTCACACGCATCATGGTGCGCACGGCGCACCCTACGCAATACCTCGCTGCTTGCGGCGGGGTGGTTTAATACGACTTGCCCGCTTTCTAAAAGCGTATTTTTGATGGGCGATTTAAATTGAATAAAAGTAGTTTTTTTGTCCGTACTTATCGGATTAGCCGCATTGTTCTGCATCTGTTCTATGCTGTGTCTATCGTGCTATTGCTGTTCCCGTGGTTTTCAGACAAGTCCAAAGTGCGTTGGGGGAGGCGCTGGAGTCTCGACCTCCTGGGAATTTTGAATATCAGACTTCTGTTGCGTGGGATAGCTCCGGATTTGTATGTGCAGAACGTCATGCTGGTCGCAAACCATGTGTCATGGCTGGATATTTATGTGTTGTATGCAGTACGTCCGGTGCGATTTGTGTCCAAGATGGAGGTGTTGTCATGGCCTGTTGTTGGCTGGCTTGCCAAGCAGACTGGAACGCTGTTTATCGACCGCACCAAGCGCCATGACACGGCGCGTGTGAACAATGAAGTTTCTGTAGTATTGAAAAATGGCGGATGCGTGGCGGTATTCCCAGAAGGTACAACCAGCAATGGCAGCAAGTTACATCATTTCCATGCTTCCCTGTTGCAACCGGCTATACGCAGTCAAAGCCAAGTGTGGCCGGCAGCAATACGCTACACCCTTGCGGATGGCTCGCTCAATATGGCCCCGGCTTATATCGACGAGCTTACTTTTGCTGATTCGCTGAAATTGGTATTAAGCCAGCCTATCATTTACGTTGAAGTTGAATTTATGCTGCCGATAGACGCGCATGGTAAAACACGACGCGAACTGGCTCGTGATGCCCGGCATGCAATTGCCGGCGCATTGAATCTGACCCTTCCTGAACACACTCAGTTATCCTAGCAGCCTGTTGGGCTAATGGAAAATCTGGGTTAAATGACATACCTGAGTCCGACAGGCTGCTAGTGGCGTATTTTGGTAAAGGGTGCGTCACACGCGCCACAATACCCCGCTGCCGTATTTGATCCCCCTTCCGCTATCGGGTATAATCGCGGTTCAAATCAAAGGCGGGATAAACGATCAGTTTGTCCCGCTTCTTTATGCCATTCACCTTGGAGACTACGGTGTCACAAACGAACCCTGCCATTCTAGTGTTAGCCGATGGAACAGTGTTTCGTGGCATTTCCATCGGGGCCGAAGGTGCCAGCGTGGGCGAGGTGGTATTTAATACCTCCATGACCGGCTATCAGGAAATTCTTACCGACCCCTCATATTGCAAGCAAATTGTCACCTTGACCTGTCCGCATATCGGCAATGTGGGCGTGAATGCTGAAGACGTGGAGTCACGTCAGGTATTTGCCAGTGGGCTGGTGATACGCGATTTGTCGCAAACCGTGAGCAACTGGCGCAGCACGCAACCCCTCTCCGAGTATCTTAAAGTCAATAAGGTGGTGGCGATTGCCGACATCGATACGCGCAAGCTGACACGTATCTTGCGTGAAAAAGGTGCACAAAATGGGTGCATCGCCTCAGGCACGGATGAGGCTGCTGCGCTTGCTGCGGCACGTAGCTTCGCCGGATTGGCCGGCATGGATCTGGCCAAAGAAGTGAGCTGCGCCCAGCCCTATAACTGGACTCAACGCGAGTGGAATTTGAAATCCGGCTACGCTGAGGTTGAAAAGACCAAGTTCCATGTGGTTGCTTACGATTTTGGCGTGAAGCGTAATATTCTGCGCAAACTGGCCGAGCGCGGCTGCAAGATGACGGTGGTGCCGGCCAAGACCAGCGCGGCAGAGGTAAAGAAACTGAATCCTGACGGTGTGTTTTTGTCTAATGGTCCAGGCGACCCCGAGCCGTGTGATTACGCGATTGCGGCGACACAACAGTTTTTGAAAGACGGCATGCCCTTATTCGGAATTTGTCTGGGTCATCAGATCATGGGGCTGGCGATTGGTGCGAAAACATTGAAAATGAAATTCGGTCATCGCGGTGCCAACCACCCAGTGCAGGATGTGCAGAGCAAACGTGTGATGATCACCAGCCAGAACCACGGTTTTGCAGTGGATATCAACTCTCTGCCTAAAAATGCCCGAGTGACCCATGTGTCGTTGTTTGACGGCACTTTGCAGGGCTTCGAGTTGACTGACAAGCCTGCCTTCTGTTTCCAGGGACACCCTGAAGCGAGCCCGGGTCCGCAGGATGTGGATTATTTGTTCGACAAATTTATCGGACTGATGGAGAAAAATAGGAATAAGGAATAAGGGACAAGGTTCAAGGTTCAAGGGGCAAGTTAACTGCGCAACCCCTTGCTCCTTGAACCTTGCTCCTTGAACCTTGCTCCTTGAACCTTGAACCTTGAACCTTGAACCTTGAACCTTGAACCTTGAACCTTGAACCTTGCCATAAGATATGCCTAAAAGAACCGACTTAAAATCAATATTAATTATAGGCGCTGGCCCGATTATCATCGGCCAGGCCTGTGAGTTCGACTATTCCGGCGCCCAGGCTTGCAAGGCGCTGCGCGAAGAAGGTTATCGCGTGATTCTGGTGAACTCGAACCCGGCCACCATCATGACCGACCCTAATATGGCCGATGCAACCTACATCGAGCCGATTACCTGGCGAATTGTAGAAAAGATCATTGCTAAAGAAAGGCCTGACGCGATTTTACCTACCATGGGCGGGCAGACTGCATTGAACTGCGCCCTGGATCTGGCTAAACACGGCGTATTGGAAAAGTACAACGTGGAGATGATCGGTGCGTCGCGTGAGGCCATCGACATGGCGGAAGACCGTGAAAAATTCAAGCAGGCGATGACTCGCATCGGCTTGGCTTCGGCGAAATCAGTGATTGCGCATAGTATGGAAGAAGCCTTGCAAGTTCAGCAGGTACTGGGCTTCCCAACCGTGATACGTCCATCTTTCACCATGGGCGGTTCCGGCGGCGGTATTGCGTATAACCGTGAGGAATTTGTCGAGATCTGCGAGCGCGGCTTGGAGGCCAGCCCGACCAAAGAGTTGCTGATTGAAGAATCACTGCTCGGCTGGAAAGAGTTCGAGATGGAAGTGGTGCGTGACAGCGCTGACAACTGTATCATCATTTGTTCGATTGAAAACCTAGACCCGATGGGTGTGCATACTGGTGACTCGATTACCGTAGCACCTGCGCAGACGCTGACTGACAAGGAATACCAGATTTTGCGCAATGCGAGTATCGCCGTGCTCCGCGAAATCGGCGTGGATACTGGCGGCTCCAACGTGCAGTTCGCCATCAACCCAGAAGACGGGCGTATGGTTGTGATCGAGATGAATCCGCGCGTGTCACGTTCATCTGCCTTGGCATCCAAAGCCACCGGTTTCCCGATTGCCAAAGTGGCGGCAAAACTGGCTGTAGGTTACACACTGGATGAGTTGAAAAATGACATCACCGGTGGTGCAACCCCGGCTTCGTTTGAGCCTTCCATCGATTATGTGGTCACCAAGATTCCGCGCTTTGCATTTGAAAAATTCCCGCAGGCCAATGACCGCCTGACCACACAAATGAAATCGGTGGGCGAAGTGATGGCGATCGGACGCACCTTTCAGGAGTCGTTCCAGAAAGCGCTGCGCGGTCTGGAAGTGGGCGTGGATGGGCTGGATTCAAAATACACCGACCGTGAAGCCGTGGTCGCCGAGCTGGGTGCGCCGGGTCCGGATCGCATCTGGGCAGTGGGCGATGCTTTCCGCATGGGCATGAGCGTGGATGAGGTGTTTGCCGTCAGTAAAATCGATCCCTGGTTCTTGGTGCAAATTGAAGATTTAATCAAGCGCGAAGCCGCCTTGATTGGTCGCGGTCTGGATACGCTGACAGCAGAGGATTTGCGCGGGTTGAAGCGGCGCGGTTTCTCAGACAAGCGTCTTGCCAGATTACTGGAGTGCTCAGCACCCTCGGTGCGTGCATTGCGCCATGCGATGAATATTCGCCCGGTGTACAAGCGCGTGGATACCTGCGCCGGTGAGTTTTCCACTAACACCGCTTACATGTATTCCACCTATGAAGAGGAATGCGAATCCAATCCCTCTGACAAGAAAAAAATCATGATACTGGGTGGCGGACCAAATCGAATTGGTCAGGGCATAGAGTTCGATTACTGCTGTGTGCACGCAGCCTTGGCTATGCGCGAAGACGGTTATGAGACCATAATGGTCAACTGCAATCCGGAGACCGTGTCCACCGATTACGATATTTCAGACCGTTTGTATTTTGAGTCGTTGACCCTGGAAGATGTGCTGGAAGTGGTGGCTGTAGAAAAACCTTTTGGCGTGATCGTGCAGTATGGCGGGCAGACTCCGCTGAGGCTGGCGCGCGGTCTGGAGAAAAATGGCGTGCCGATTATCGGTACTACACCGGACATGATCGATTGTGCGGAAGACCGTGCACGCTTCCAGCAGATGTTGCAGAAGCTAGGTTTGAAACAGCCGCCTAACCGTACTGTGAGCACGCCGGAACAGGCGCTGCAGGCGGTGCAGGAAATTGGTTATCCGCTGGTGATGCGCCCTAGCAACGTGCTGGGTGGTCGTGGTATGGAAATCGTGCATGGCCCGGTAGACCTTGAGCGTTACATGCGTGAGGCCGTTGTAAGTGCTAAGACTTATCCGGAACGCATGCCTATTTTGATGGATCGTTTCCTCAATGATGCAATTGAAGTGGATGTGGATGCGGTTTCTGACGGCACCGATGTGCTGATAGGTGGCATCATGCAGCATATCGAAGAGGCGGGCGTACACTCCGGCGATTCAGCTTGCTCCCTGCCGCCATTCAGCCTGTCAGACAGCTTGCAGGATGAGTTGCGTCGTCAGACGGTGGCGATGGCTAAAGCGTTGAACGTGGTGGGTTTGATGAACGTACAGTTCGCGATTCAAGGTGAGACGGTGTATGTGCTGGAAGTGAATCCGCGTGCCTCACGCACCGTGCCGTTTGTGTCCAAGGCAACAGGTGTGCCGTTGGCCATGATTGCTGCAAGATGCATGGTGGGCCAGACATTGGCTCAGCAAGGCGTTACCAAGGAAGTTGTGCCACCTTTTTATTCGGTAAAGGAAGCGGTTTTTCCCTTTATTAAATTCCCGGGTGTCGATACCATTCTGGGACCAGAGATGAAATCTACTGGAGAAGTGATGGGCGTGGGTGATACTTTCGCTGAAGCTTTCGTCAAATCACAACTCGCGGCTGGGGTAAAACTGCCTAAATCCGGAAAAGTGTTTATCAGCGTGCGTGAGGCCGATAAACAAGCTGCGGCAGAGGTGGCTAAAAACCTAGCTGGCCTGGGTTTTACCATCCTCGCAACACGTGGTACAGCCTCGGTAATCAGTGCGGCGGGCGTGGATGTAAAAGTGGTGAACAAAGTAACTGAAGGTCGTCCGCATATCGTGGATATGATCAAGAATGGTGAAATTTGCCTGATCATCAACACGGTTGACAGTAAGCGTAGCGCGATTCAAGATTCTTATTCGATACGCCATGCTGCATTGCAGGGACGGGTAACTTATTACACCACCTTGGCAGGCGCCCGTGCTGCCTGTGTGGGCATGCAACATCACACCGAATTAAATGTTTATGACTTGCAGTCATTGCACAAAAGACTAGTTACTAGTCGTTAGACGTTAATTTTTAGAGGCACCCTTAAAAGAAAAAACGCGCAGCGACAACTAGCCAACTTCTAACGATTATGAGAGTTACAACATGATTAAAATACCTTTAACATTGGTCGGTGCAGAATTGCTGCGCAGCGAATTGCACCGCCTTAAAACCGTAGAGCGTCCCTGGGTGATCAATGCCATCGCAGAGGCACGTGCGCAGGGCGACCTGTCTGAAAATGCAGAGTATGAAGCAGCTAAGGATAGGCAAGGCTTTATCGAGGGGCGCATCATCGATCTGGAAGGTAAGCTGGGTAGTGCGCAGGTTATCGACCCCAAGACCATGAACGCCGATGGTCGCTGTGTGTTCGGCGCGACTATTGCGCTGGAAGATGTGAAGACCGGTGATGTGATGACCTATCAGATCGTGGGTGAAGATGAAGCCGACATCAAGCAGGGCAAGATTTCTATTGGCTCACCGATTGCACGCGCGTTGATTGGAAAATACAGCGGGGATGTGGCTGAAGTGCAGGCACCGGGTGGCGTGCGCGAGTACGAAATAATCAACGTGCAGTATCTGTAGTGGTGTGTTGAAATATTGATGGAACTTAAGAATGTCCTGTAGGGTGCGTCACACGCACCATGGTGCGCAAGGCGCACCCTACATGATGTCATTAAGCTATCGGCAATATAAGTTCCACATAGGGCTTGTAGGACCGAATGTTTCAGTTATATCCCAGCTTGCCTTTCTTTAATTTTTATATGGCCTAAATCTTGTCAGCAACTTCAGTTCTAGCACGTAAATGGCGTCCCCGTAACTTCGCCCAACTGGCGGGGCAGGGGCATGTCGTGCAGGCTTTGAGCAATGCATTGACGCAAAACCGTCTGCACCATGCCTATCTGTTTACAGGCACACGCGGCGTGGGCAAAACCACCATCGCGCGTATCTTCGCCAAATCGCTCAACTGTGAAACAGGCATTACAGCCACACCCTGTGGCATCTGCAGCGCGTGTACTGAAATCGATAGCGGGCGATATATCGATCTGATCGAGCTGGATGCGGCGTCGAATACCCAGGTGGACAGTATGCGCGACCTACTGGAAGGCGCACTGTATGCACCGACCAGCGGGCGTTTCAAGGTGTATATCATCGACGAAGTGCACATGCTGTCAAAGTCTGCTTTCAACGCGATGCTGAAGACGCTGGAAGAGCCGCCTGCCCATGTCAAATTTATCCTAGCCACCACCGATCCACAGAAGATTCCGGTGACTGTATTGTCGCGCTGCCTGCAATTCAATCTGAAGCAGTTGCCGCCAGCCTTGATAGTCAAGCATTTGCAATATGTGCTGGAGCAGGAAGCGATACCGTTTGAGTTGGGTGCATTGAATCTGGTAGCGCGGGCGGCGCAGGGCAGCATGCGCGATGCGCTGAGCCTGATGGATCAGGCCATCGCCTATTCAGACTCGCGTGTGGAGGAAGCTACGGTGCGCACCATGCTGGGTGCGATCGACCAGAGTTATTTGTTTGATTTGCTGCAATTGCTACGCGCAATGGATGGTGCAGGCTTGCTGCGCATTGCCGACGACATGGCAATACGCAGTATCGCGTTTGAAGCTGCCTTGCAAGACCTGGCTACGTTGCTGCATCGCATCGCGCTGGCACAGACGGTGCCAGCAGCCATTTCTGAAGAGGAGCCGGAACGTGTTCGTCTGATGGAATTTGCACAGCAATTCAGTGCTGAAGAGATTCAGTTGTTTTATCAGATCGCGATTCATGGGCGTAACGAGATCAGTCTGGCACCGGATGAATACGCCGGGTTTACCATGACCTTGTTGCGCATGCTTGCCTTTACGCCTGCGGCGGGAGCGGTGCCTGTGCGCGCGGCACCTGTCCCTGCACAGCAAGCCGCTGCACTTGCCGTTGGACTTGCCTCTGTATCTGCCCCTGCCCCTGGGGCCAAGCTTGCAGCGGCGAAACCCGTTACGGCTAAGCCAACTATACAGAATCCAGTCTCAGAGGACATGCCTGCTGCAGCACCTATTGCTGTGGAAAGCGCTATCAAAGCTGAGGGCAATAGTAAGCTCGATTGGAATGTGTTATTGGCACAACTGAATGTGCAAGGAATGGCACGTGAACTGGCACGTAATTGTGTGCTGGATAGTTATATAGGTGGAAAGATTGTCTTAAGCCTTACGCCGCAACATAAACAGTTTATGAGCAATAAAATAGCGCAGGACAAGTTGCAATCGGCACTGAGCGAATATTTTGCGCAGCCGGTGCGTATGCAATTGACCATGGGCGCGCCGGTTGAGGCTGTAACGCCTGCGGTGGTTGAACAGCAGGAAAAAGAAGTGCGTCAGCAGGCTGCGGCGGAAGCGATTACTCAAGATCCTTTTGTACGAGCGGCGCAGGCACAGCTGGGTGCGCAGATTATCGAAAATTCTATTAAGTTTATACAATAAAGGGCACCCTAAAAATTATACGGAGGAAGTGAAAGATGATGAAGGGCGGATTAGGCGGCTTGATGAAACAGGCGCAACAAATGCAGACCAATATGAAAAAGGCGCAGGCCG
>JBCKTZ010000022.1:0-23304 GCA_038925245.1 Gallionellaceae bacterium | reverse complement strand
CCATGCATGTACTGTTTTGCGGACAATACGCTCTAGTTTATTGAAATGCAACAGAGTTTTGAGGGGAGACCTCAGGGTCAGACTCGATATAATTTCAACTACACTTATGTCGAGTCTGACCCCCATGGCACTCGTTTAACCGCAAAATCTCTCGCATGGCGAGTAACTGGTTCCTTCCCCTTCAAGGGGAAGGTTAGGATGGGGATGGGTTGAATTACGTGGCACAGGTGCAAAGCATGCGCGAAGGTATGAAGATGATGAGCGGCGGCATGGGCGATGGCAGCAATATGATGGGTGGCGACATGATGGAAAAGCGCATGGAGATGATGCAGATGATGATGGAGCAAATGATGGAACACCAAGGCCAGCAGGGATCCATGCAAATGACGAAATAATCATAATGTCCATGTACAAGGAATGGAGGCAAGTTATGAACCGTTTGATGAAAATTTGTATTGTTGCTTTATCCCTTAATTCGGCAGCCGCATTCGCCGGAACGGCGGTCACTGTTTACAAAAGTAAGACATGTGACTGTTGCCAGAAATATGTGGAATACCTGGGGAAAAACGGCTACACCGTGAAGGCCATCAACGAAGACAACATGGATGCCATCAAGAAGCGATACGGCACTGCGAACGCGGCTAGTTGCCATACTGCTATCATCGGAGGTTACGCCGTCGAAGGGCACGTTCCAGTTTGGGCCATCCACAAATTACTGCGCGAAAACCCCGCCATTGTCGGCATCAGCGCGCCTGGTATGCCGCAACATTCGCCTGGCATGGGCGAGGAGCGGCCCGGCACATTGACCATTTATGCCATTCCGAAAGGGAACGCAAAACTCACCGTGTTTTCGGTTGAGTAAGTGCGTCACCCTCTCCCCTGCCCCTCTCCCGCTAGCGGGAGAGGGTGGAGCGAAGCGGAGGGAGAGAGTGTTTATACATGAAAAGCAAGGAGAAATAGATGATACGTTTCTTGATGGGCGTTTTGGCCACGCTGGTCGTTGGGGTCGGGGTGATCGTGTGGTTTGTTTATTCCGGTACGCTCGATGTTTCAGCGGACACGCCGCACAGCCCGTTGGTTTATCGCGTGATCGAGACAGCGCGAGAGCAATCCATAGCCCGCCGTGTTGGCGACATCACTGTGCCTGTTAATTTGTCCGACTCGGAGCGGGTGCGCCGAGGCTCTGGAAATTACGCCTCCATGTGCGCGGATTGCCATCTCTCACCTGGCAAGGTGAATTCGGAAATACGAAAGGGCTTATATCCCGTGCCATCCAATTTGTCAGAACCCGCCAAAACGCAGATCGATGCGGCCGCACGCCAGTTCTGGATCATCAAGCACGGCATCAAAGCCTCGGGGATGTCGGCCTGGTCCAAAGGCGGGATGGGGGACGATGCAATCTGGGACATAGTGGCTTTTATGCAGAAAATGCCCACGCTCTCAGCAGCGCAATATCGCGCACTGGTTAAGGCAAGTGACGGTCATTCGCACTGAATCAATGGGGCAGACTGTTCGCCGTTACAACTGTTTAAATTAGTGTTGTGTGCATAGCTCTACGATGTTATATGTAGGTCGAGTTAGATACGGTTTTTTGCCCTATGATTTGCAGTGTTACAGAAAAACGCGAACAGTCTGGCCCCATTTATTATATTTGTAGTTTACAATTCACCGCATGATTTCCCAGAACTCAAACGAACACTCGGATGGCTACTGTTCTCCACGCTGGCAGCATCTTGCAGGAAGAACAGTGCAAAAACTTTGTATCAGGCTTCAGTCGGGTAGAAGCGCGCGATGAGTGATGCAATGTCACAAGATAAGTTGCGGATACTTCAGGTGGTGCGCCGCTACGGTCCGGTAGGAGGAATGGAGCGTTACGTGTGGGAATTGACGCGTGAGTTGCAACAGCTCGGGCATCAAGTGACGGTGGTGTGCGAGCGTTGCCATACTGAAAAACCACACGGCATTGAAGTGCATGAACTGGGCGAAATCGCTAAGCGCCCGCGCTGGTTGTCACAACTGCGTTTCAGCGGGCACGTGACGGCTTGGTTGCAGGCGCATCCCCATCTGGGCTGGATGATACACAGTCATGAGCGCTTGGGGGTGCATCAGGTCACCACTTTTCATGGCCCACCATTTGCCACCATCTTTGAACGGCCATTCTGGCGCTGGTTTTCTTTGCGCGTGTGGGTGTGGCTGTATCTCGAGCGGCGCGAATTGACTGTCGCGCGCGCCATAGTTCCCAATTCGCAATTCATCAAGCAGCAGCTCGCAAACTATTATCCGCAGCAACGGCACAAACTGACCGTACCCATTGTGCCCGGCGTGATACCTGGCCCGCTACGCGACTTCCATTTGGTACCGTCGGATGGTGGCATCATCTGTTTTGTCGGCAAGGAATGGAAACGCAAAGGTTTGCCGTTGGCAGTAGAAATTGTTGCGCAATTACGGCGCAAGCGCCCCGAGTTGGAGCTGTGGGTGGTCGGCCCGGATGCGCAGGAAGTGCAGCATCTGTTTGCGGACTGGCAAGACGGCTACCGCTTGCTAGGCTGGCGTAGCGACGATGATTATTTGCGTGAAGTGGATGTGCTACTGCACCCCGCCAAGGCCGAGCCATATGGCATGGTAATCAGTGAAGCAATGGCAGCATGTGTGCCGGTGGTAGTGTCAAATTTGTGCGGGGCAGCGATACAGGTATCCGCGCAATCCGGGCAAGTGTTGTCCCCCACAGACTCTGTTGCGGCATGGGAAGCCGCAGTAGAAAAGGAACTTCTGCGCACGTCGCCCACGCCCGGATTCGTGCGCAGTTGGCGACAAGTGGCCGAAGAATTCGTGGCAATTTACCAACAGTACAAATAAAAAATTCAAATCGACACCACAGTTTATTCCCCCGGAAGCTCCGATAATTATAGCTTCCAGCGATGCAGATGTTGACGTAGAGAATGACGCAGAATGTAATAAATATCCTTTATAATCAGACTTTTACATAAAGTCACCCCACAAAGTTTGTAGCGCGCTAATGCCTGCCAAGGCTGCGGTTTCAGTGCGCAACACGCGCGGGCCCAGCAACACGGGGATGAAGCCTGATTGCTTGGCCATGTTGGCTTCTTCGGCAGTAAAGCCGCCCTCTGGGCCGATGAGCAGCGTGACCGTGCCTTGTGGTCTGCTTTGTTTATGCAGGGCGACTGCACTATCAGGCAGCAGTATAAATTTGCTGCCCGCAGTGTTGCTCGCGTTGGCCAGCCAGAGGCTAAAATCAAGTGGCGCATGTACCTGCATCAAGTCATTTCTGCCACTCTGCTCACAGGCTGCTATTACTACGCCGCGCCAGTGATTGCTGCGTTTCTCGGCGCGCTCCTGGCTGAGCTTGGCCACGCTGCGCTGGGTTTGTACTGGTTGCACTTCGGCCGCGCCCAGTTCAGTGGCTTTCTGCACCACCCAATCCATTTTTTCGCTGGAAGTCATGGCTTGTGCCAGCACGATGTTCAGCGGGGACTGGGCTAGTGCGGGGCAGGCTAGTGTGATGTTGACTTCAACATGCTTGCCGCTGATGGTGTGGATGGAAGCGTTGCAGGCATGGCCTGCGCCATCGAAAAGTTGCACAGGGTCGTTTACGCGCAAACGCAGCACACGTTGGGCGTGATGTGCGGCGGCGGGCGGAAGTTCAAATAAACCTGATGACGGCAGGCTAACGGGGCAATAGAAACGAGGAGCGGCCATGGCGGGTGTTCAATGTGTACGGTTCAGCGTGATAATATAGCGACTTGGATATAAATTGTACGTTTGGAGTATTTAAAAATGGTTAGCTTAGCGCCTCCTGTATGCAACTTTGGCTGGAAAGCGCGTGATTTCAATCTGTTGGGCGTGGACGGGAAACACTATACGCTGAACAGGGTGCGCGGAGAAAATGGTCTGCTGGTGATGTTTATCTGCAACCATTGCCCCTATGTGAAGTCAATCCGCGAACGCATTGTGCGTGATACGCTGGAACTTAAGCGATACGGCATTAACAGCATTGCGATCATGTCGAATGATCCTGCCGAGTATGCAGAAGATTCATTTCAACATATGAAAGAAGTTGCTCAAGTTTTCAACTATCCCTTCCCTTATGTGTGGGATGCAACGCAGCAGATTGCTAAGGATTATGGCGCAGTGTGCACACCGGATTTCTTTGGCTTTAATAAGAATCTGGAACTGCAATATCGTGGCCGCCTGGATGTTTCGCGCAAGGATGCAGTAGAGGATGCACCGCGAGATTTATTTGATGCGATGGTGACGGTTGCCGAAACAGGAAAAGGCCCCGCAGAACAGATTGCCAGCATGGGTTGTTCTATTAAATGGACGCATGAAGTATAAGTCGGTTAAACCTAAAAAAAGCATTTGGCCACAGAGGACACAGAGATCACAGAGAGGAAACAATTAGACCCGTAGGGTTCTCGTCCTATGCGGAGCAGAGCGTAGTGTAGGATAAATACTTTTGGCATATCACCCATCAGGTGAAAAGCGCAAATCTTTTAGTGCCGCGTATTCTCTGTGTCCTCTGTGATCTCTGTGGCTTGAAGTGCTGTTATTAGGTTTAATGGAAAAATGAAGCATAAATCGGTAGCCATGTTATGCCAACTCAACTGAAAACAGACGCCCACAACGGCGCAGAAAATCACAGCATGGGTGCTATGCTGAAGGCGATGGCGGCCGCCATTAAGTTGGTGGCTAGCAAGGAAATCATGCTGCGCTATATGCGGGTGACACATCAGCACAAGCACGACGGAAGCTTATGCACCGAGGCTGATCTTGCCGCACAGGATGCGCTGATACATAAATTGCAGGCCATTCATCATGTGCCGGTGCTGGGCGAAGAGATGAGCGCCTCGCAGCAGGAAGAAGTCTGGGGTGATGGCAAACAGGAGCTGTGGTGCATTGACCCTATCGACGGCACCTCGAATTTTGTGCATGGTCTGCCCTATTTTGCGGTTTCGGTTGCGCTGATTCGCGACGGAAAAAGTGTGCTGGGCGTGGTGTATGACCCGGTTGCTAAGGAAATGTTTGCAGCGGAGCGCTGGCGTGGCGCATTTCTCAATGGCGAAAAAATGGTTCTTCGCAGTGTGGCCAAGGATTTGTCCACTGCGCTCGCGAATGTGGATTTGAAGCGGCTGGACAGCAAGTTGGCGTCCGTGCTGGCAAGCAAGCCGCCGTATGCCTCGCAACGCAATTTTGGCGCCAGCGCTCTGGATTGGTGTTATACCGCGGCCGGGCGTTATGATGCGTATTTGCATGGCGGTCAGAAACTGTGGGATTATGCTGCGGGCTCGCTGGTGTTGCAGGAAGCGGGGGGCCATGTATGCAGCCTGGAGCAGGATGATTTTTCCGCTGGCTTCGTATGGAAGCGTTCTGTGATTGCCGCGCTGGACGAGAAGATTTTTAATGAATGGAAAAGCTGGATACGTTCACATCAATAAAATAAACCACCCCTCCGGAAGCAGTGGGGTATGGTGTAGGGTGCGCCGTGCGCACCCTACCAAAACGCCACTGGCGGTGAATTGAATCCGTCGTGATTAAAACCGGTTCAACATGTATTTATGAATAATTTTGAAAGGTGGTTGGCTTGAATATAATTATTCTTGGTGCTGGTCAGGTCGGCTCTACCGTAGCCGAAAGTCTGGTAAGCGAAGCCAATGACATCACTGTTGTCGATCTCGATGCCGAGAAATTGAAGTCATTACAGGGCAGACTTGACCTGCGCACACTTGTCGGCAATGCGTCGCATCCTTCCATTCTGGAACAGGCCGGTATCGCCGATGCAGACATGCTGCTGGCGGTGACGCAAAGCGATGAAGTCAATATGGTGGCATGCAAGCTGGCCGCCAGTTTGTATAACACGCCAACTAAAATCGCACGCATACGTTCCGCCGACTACCTGGCCCATCCGGTGATATTCAATGCTGAGAATTTCTGTGTGGATTATTCGATTTGTCCTGAACAGATACTCACGGATTACATACGCAAACTGATCGAATTTCCAGAAGCGTTGCAAGTGCTCGAATTTGCCGATGGCAAGGTATCGCTGGTCGCGGTGCGCGCAATTGAAGGCGGTAAGCTGGTGGGGCGGCCCTTGAGTTTTATGCACACACATCTGCCGCATGTCGAGGCGCGTGTGGCCGCCATTTTCCGCCAGGATCGGTCGATCATTCCGCAGGGAGATACCGTGATCGAGGCGGGTGACGAGGTATTTTTCATTGCGGCGACAGAAAATATTCGCACGGTGTTGAAAGAGATGCGGCGCATGGACAAGCCGACCAAGCGCGTGATGATCATGGGCGGCGGTAATATTGGACGGCGCTTGGCGCTAGCGCTGGAGCAAGAGTATCAGGTCAAGCTGGTGGAGCATAACAAAAAATCATGTGAACGACTTGCCAGCGAGCTTACGCATACGCTGGTGCTGCACGGAGATTGTACAGATGAAAATTTGTTGTTGTCAGAGCATGTCGGAGATGTGGATGTATTCTGTGCGCTGACCAATGACGATGAAAATAACATTATGTCATCACTGCTGGCCAAGAGCGGCGGCGCGCGCAAGGTGATTGCACTGATCAACCGCAGTGCCTATGTGGGGCTGCTGCAGGGCGGCAAAATCGATATTGCGCTGTCGCCAGCCCAAGTCACGATAGGCTCCCTGCTCGCGTATGTAAGGCAAGGTGATGTGGCAGCGGTGCACTCTTTGCGGCGCGGTGCGGCCGAGGCGCTGGAGCTGGTGGCGCATGGCGACCGTCAATCGTCCAAAGTGGTGGGACGCAGAATCGACGAGATCGATTTGCCTGAGGGCGTAACCATAGGCGCGATGGTGCGCAATGGCGTGGTGATCATGGCTCATCATGACCGCCTGATTGAGACGGATGACCATGTGATCCTGTTTGTGATCAATAAAAAGATTATCCACAAGGTTGAAAAGCTGTTCCAGATCGGGATAGGGTTCTTCTGATGGTCCGTTCACTTACGGTTGTCCATGTATTGGGTCTGATGCTGGTACTGTTCAGCGCCACCTATATTCTGCCGATAATCACCTCAATTATTTATGATGATGGGACATTGTTCAGTTTTGCGTGGGCCATGGCTATGACATTTCTGGCGGGGGCGTTGATGTGGCTATTGACGCTGCGCTTCAAAACCGAGTTGTCCATCCGGCACGGTTATTTGATGGTGGTCATGATGTGGACTGCCATCCCCTTGTTTGCCACGCTGCCGCTGCTGCTGGTCATACCTAATCTGTCGTTTACCGACGCCTACTTTGAAACCATGTCAGGACTGACGACCAGCGGCGGCACGGTGCTGACCGGGCTGGACAGCTTGCCACCAGCAATAAACCTATGGCGCCACGAATTGACCTGGCTGGGCGGCATGGGGATCATCGTGCTGGCGGTGGCTATTCTGCCGTTGCTGGGTATCGGCGGGCGCCAACTATACAAAGCCGAAACACCGGGGCCGATGAAGGATGCCACGCTGACGCCGCGCATTACAGAAACTGCGCGTAACCTGTGGCTGGTCTATCTCGGCATTACCATTGCCTGTGCTGTTTCATTGAAAATTGCAGGCATGACGTGGTTTGATGCGGTTTGTCACGCTTTTTCCGCGGTGGCGCTGGGTGGTTTTTCGACGCATGACGCCAGCGTGGGGTTTTTCAATTCGCCAGCGATAGAGCTCGTGATGATCGTGTTCATGTTGCTGGCGGCGATAAACTTTGCCACCCATTATCTGGTGTGGAGAGAAAAAAGCCTGAGGCAGTATCTGCGCGACAGCGAGGGTATCGCGACCATCGTAGTGATACTCGCGAGTTGTCTGGGTATCGGTTTGTATCTGTGGTGGGCGGGAGTCTACCCCAGCATCTGGACCGCATTGCGTTACGCCAGTTTTAACCTGGTTTCGATTGCAACAGACAGCGGGTTTAACAATACAGACTACGGCATGTGGCCTATGTTCGCGCCGTTATTTATGCTGTTTTTGAGCTGTATCGTTGTCAGCTCAGGTTCCACCGGCGGCGGCATCAAGATGATACGCATCATGATTTTATTCAAGCAGGCAGGCCGCGAATTCCGCAAGCTGTTGCATCCTGCGGTGGTCAATCCGATGAAAATAGGCGGTCGTGTCATCCCCAACAACATCGTGTTGTCGGTGCTGGGTTTTATTTTTCTGTATTTCATGAGTGTGGTGACGCTGACTTTTGCATTGCTGCTCAGCGGCCTGGATTTTGTTTCCGCTTTTTCAGCGGTAATCGCCAGCATCAATAATGTAGGCCCCGGTTTGGGGGTGGTAGGGCCGGCTAGCAACTATGGCGTGCTAAGCGATTTTCAGACCTGGGTTTGTACCCTTGCGATGCTGATTGGTCGCCTGGAAATTATTACGTTGTTAATTATTTTTACGCCACAATTCTGGCAACGTTAGTACTTGCATCCATAATAATAATCATACGTCTCTTGGATTTCTTATAATATTTTTGGTGTTGAGGAGTAGATGTAAATGGTAACTCAGCGTCTTGTTTCAATAAATGTCCAGACTAGCAATGAATCAATTTAAATTTAAATGCTTACATTCTTTAATCAACATGATGATTTTAAACGAAAAATGTTTAGTTATTGGAACCAACGGTTCACTATGGCATAGCCCAAAAACATAATGTCACAACTTGATCTCAGTCATCATTTCCTCATTGCCATGCCAGCCATGACAGATCCCATTTTTGCCAAATCGCTCACCTATGTGTGTGAGCATAATGAGCAGGGTGCGCTGGGTATCGTGGTTAATCGCCCTCTCAGCCTGACGCTGGGTGAACTATTTGCGCAGATCAAGATACCGTTGAATCCGCTTGAGCTTGAGAATGTGCCTGTGCATTTTGGCGGGCCGGTGCAAACGGATCGCGGCTTTGTGTTGCATGAGCCGGCAGGAGAATGGCAATCCACCCTAGTCATTAAAGGACGGGTAGGCATGACCACTTCTAAGGATATATTGGAAGCAGTGGGATTGGGTAACGGGCCGCGCAATATTCTGGTGTCATTGGGCTATGCGGGTTGGGCTCAGGGGCAGCTTGAGCATGAGCTGTCACAAAACGCCTGGCTTAGCGTGCCTGCTTCAGAGCATATCCTGTTTGAACTGCCAGCAGAGGAGCGCCTGGCTGCAGCCATGGCTTTGCTGGGAGTGGATTACGCCACCCTATCGGCAGATGCAGGACATGCGTGAGTGAGTTAGCTGCAACAAATGAAAATCCGGCCCCTGCCGCGAATTTGGCACAGGGTACTTTGCTGGCCTTCGATTTTGGCAAGAAGCGCATTGGTGTGGCGGTAGGCAGTTCGATCGCACATACCACTCGGCCGCTCATCACCTTGCATGGCGAACAGAACGAGCAGCGTTTTATTGCGATAGCCGCACTGCTAAAGGAGTGGCAGCCCAATGCGCTGGTTGTTGGCCTGCCGTGTAACGACGACGGCACGCCGCACGAGATGACACGATTATGCCGCCGTTTTGCCAATCGGCTCAAGGGACGATTTAATTTGCCTGTCATACTGGTAGATGAGCGCTATACTTCAACCTCGGCAAGTTCGCAACTGACCGAGATGGGTGTGTATGGAATGAAGCAAAAAATGCTTATCGATCAAGTCGCTGCACAACATATTTTGCTAGCCTATTTTGATGAACCCAGGATGGCCCAAACCGTATGAATAATCCGCAACTAAACAAGCATGGTGAGCTGCAACACTTGCTATCCACCGAAGGTCTTCCTGCGCGCATCCTTTACGATATTCTGGATCGAGCATCCGCCTTTGTCGATGTCGCCGGGCGCGGCGAAATCAAAAAAGTACCACTTCTGCACGGGAAATCGGTATTCAATGTATTTTTTGAAAACAGCACGCGCACCCGTACCACCTTCGAAATTGCCGCCAAGCGCTTATCCGCCGATGTGGTCAATCTCAATATCGGATCGTCATCTACCAGCAAGGGCGAGACACTGCTCGACACCGTGGATAACCTGTGTGCAATGCATGCCGACATGTTTGTGGTACGCCATGCGCAAAGCGGTGCAGCGCACCTGATTGCGAAGCATGTCGCCCCCGAAATTCACGTGATCAACGCCGGTGACGGGCGCCACGCCCATCCGACGCAGGCCTTGTTGGACATGTTCACCATCCGCCATTACAAAAAAGAATTTCATAATTTGCGCGTAGCGATAGTAGGCGACATCTTGCATTCACGCGTGGCGCGTTCGCAGATACATGCGCTGACTACGCTGGGTGTGCCGGAGGTGCGTGTGATCGCCCCCAAGACTTTATTGCCCAGCCACGTTGAGCAGCTCGGTGTGCGCGTGTTTCACGATATGGAGCAGGGTTTGCGCGATGTCGATGTGGTGTTGATGCTACGACTGCAGAATGAGCGCATGCAGGGCGCAACACTGCCATCCGCACAGGAATACTTCAAATATTACGGCCTGACCCAGGAGAAATTATCGCTGGCAAAACCGGATGCAATCGTGATGCATCCCGGTCCGATGAATCGCGGCGTAGAGATAGATTCCAGCGTGGCCGATGGGGGGCAATCCGTGATATTGCCACAGGTTACTTTTGGTATTGCAGTACGGATGGCGGTAATGTGCACATTGGCTGGCGTTAAATAGATATTCGGAGACCGTACATCAAGTATGAATATTCAAATTAAAAATGGACGCCTGATTGATCCGAAAAACGGGACTGATAAAGTGCAGGATATCTTTATCGCGGCTGGGAAGGTGCTGGCTTTGGGTAAAGCACCAACAGGTTTTGTTGCAGAAAAAATAATAGATGCAAACAAAATGGTAGTCATACCCGGCCTCATCGACCTGGCCGCACGCTTGCGCGAGCCGGGCTATGAATACAAGGCGACGCTCGAATCCGAGATGAATGCTGCGGTAGCAGGGGGTATCACCTCCCTTGCCTGCCCGCCGGATACTGATCCTGTGCTGGACGAACCAGGCTTGGTAGAAATGCTGAAATATCGTGCCCGTGCCTTGTGCCAGGCAAATGTTTATCCTGTCGGTGCGCTAACTTACGGCTTGAAGGGCTTAGAGTTGACCGAAATGGCCGAGCTCGCCGATGCGGGTTGTATCGCATTTAGCCAGGCAGATGCGCCACTTACGGATACCCGTGTCCTGATGCGAGCGATGCAATATGCTGCCACTTTCGGCTTCAGCGTGTGGTTGCGTCCGCAAGATAGTTTTTTGGCACGCGAAGGTGTGGCTCACGATGGCGAAGTAGCGACTCGTTTGGGTCTGCCGGCAATACCCGTCTGTGCGGAAACAATCGCACTGTCCACCATGTTGCAGTTGGCACGCGAAACCGGCGTGCGCCTGCATATCTGCCGACTCTCCAGTGCCGCAGGCGTCGCGATGATACGCGAGGCAAAGAAAGAAGGACTAGCGCTGACCTGTGATGTGTCTATGAACCATGTGCACTTGTCTGAAATGGACATAGGATTTTTCGATTCGAATTGTCATTTGGTTCCGCCGTTGCGCAATCAACGTGATCGAGACGGCTTGCGTGCCGGCCTGCAAGATGGGGTGATTGATGCAATTTGTTCAAATCACTCCCCGGTAGATGATGATGCCAAACAATTGCCGTTTGCCGAGGCTGAAGCGGGTGCAACGGGATTAGAGTTGTTGCTGCCGCTGGTGTTGAAGTGGGCTCAGCAAGGTAAGCATGCACTTAGCGATGCGATCGCAAAGGTAACCGTCAATCCTGCACAGATACTGAATATTGATGCGGGACATCTGACAATTGGAGCATCGGCAGATGTTTGTATTTTCGACCCTGAGCACTACTGGAAAGTCGAAGCCGCAGCACTCAAAAGCCAGGGCAAGAACACCCCCTTCCTTGGCATGGAACTGCAAGGTAAGGTTCTTTATACATTGGTCAATGGTCAGATCGTGTATCAAGCAGCTCTATAACTGAATTAACCTTCTGTCTTACATCCATTATTAGCGCCGCTAATTGCGCAGCGTTGTGTTGTGTAGGGTGCGCCGTGCGCACCATGGTGCGTGTGACGCACCCTACCAAAAGACGCCACTAGGGGTGGCAATTGAAACCCGGAGCAAATTCACTTAATTTTTTTGAAAGTATCATGAACAAACAATCCAACTCCAACAATCCCCTCCTTGATTTTTCAGCTCTGCCACGTTTCCCTGAAATTCAGCCAGAGCACGTTAGCCCGGCAGTAGACGAGTTGCTGCAACATAATCGTGAAGTAGTTGAGCATTTATTGGCGGACACATTCGCGCCAACATGGGAAAATTTTGTACATCCGCTGGATGATGCCAATGAAAAAATGTCACGGGCCTGGGGTCAGGTTAGCCATTTGAATGCCGTGATGAACAGTACGGAACTGCGCGATGTGTACAACGAAAACTTGCCGAAAATTACAGCTTACTATGCGGAACTTGGACAAAACCTTGCGCTGTTTGCCAAATACAAAGCAATATATTCTAGCAAAGAATATGAAGGTTTAAGTCCTGCCAGAAAAAAAATTCTGGAACATGCGTTGCGCGATTTTCGCCTAAGCGGTGCCGAATTGCCCGAAGACAAAAAGGCCAGGTTTCTTAAAATACAGGAAGAAATGTCCGCCCTGTGTTCACGCTTTAGCGACAACTTGCTGGATGCAGTCAATGATTACCATTTGCTGATAACGGATAAAACGGAGTTGATCGGCATTCCAGAAGATGACCTGCAAGCTGCGGCAGAAACAGCAGATAAAATGATAAATGAATTGGACGACCGCCCTCAGACCGAGCGCGAGGTTGCTGATGCGGCGGCTAAAAACGGCTGGATGTTCACCTTGAAAGCACCCTCCTACATGCCTGTGCTGCAATATGCGGAAAATCGCGAGCTACGGGAAATACTCTATGTAGCCTATAGCCAACGTGCCAGCGAGTTTGGCAAAGCCGAGTTTGACAATACACCGTTGATAACGCAAATTTTGAAACTGCGCACGGAAGAAGCCATGTTACTGGGTTACCAAAATTACGCCGAATTATCGCTGACCAGTAAGATGGCAAACACAGCTGATCAGATATTGAAATTTCTGCGTGAACTGGCTCAACATGCGCGGCCACTGGCGGAAAAAGATTTGGCCGAACTACGTACTTTTGCCCAGGCAGAGCTAGAGATGGATAACCTGCAATCGTGGGACATAAGCTACGTTAGCGAAAAACTAAGACAGCAGCGCTATGCATTTTCAGAGCAGGATGTGAAACAATATTTTCCTGAAGACGCAGTGATTGCTGGAATGTTTAACGTGGTGCAGAAAATATACGGATTAAGCGTGCGCGCGTCTCACGCCCCTGTTTGGCATGAGGCGGTACGATTTTTTGATGTTGTCGACGCGGATGAAAAACTGATCGGCCAATTCTATATGGATCTGTATGCCCGCAACAGCAAGCGCGGCGGCGCGTGGATGGATGATGCCATTACCCGCCGCAGAATTACGCCGAGTATGCACGTGACAGCCGCAATACAAACGCCTGTCGCTTATCTGAACTGTAATTTTGCACCGCCCGTTGCAGGCAAACCCGCGCTATTTACACACGATGACGTCATCACTCTGTTCCATGAATTTGGCCACGGCCTGCATCATTTGCTGACCGAGGTAGAGGATATGGGTGTGTCTGGTATCAGTGGTGTGGAATGGGATGCAGTCGAGTTACCCAGCCAGTTTATGGAAAATTTTTGCTGGGAATGGGAAGTGCTGAGCAACATGACGCGCCATGTGGATAGCGGAGAAAAATTGCCGCGTGAGTTGTTCGATAAAATGCTCGCAGCCAAGAATTTTCAAATCGGCATGCAGACTTTGCGCCAGATCGAATTCTCGATTTTTGACATGCGTTTGCATAGTGATTTTGATGCCTACGGCAACAACAGCGTGCTCTCCTTGATAGCTGAAGTGCGCAAGGAAGTGGCCGTTTTGATACCGCCGGCCTATAACCGTTTTGCCAACAGTTTCTCGCATATTTTTGATGGTGGATATGCCGCTGGATATTACAGTTACAAATGGGCAGAGGTTTTGTCCGCCGACGCCTACAGCCTGTTTGAAGAACACGGCGTATTGAATGCCGAGATCGGTGCGCGCTTCCGCAAGGAAGTATTGGCGGTGGGAGGCAGTCGTGATGCGATGAAATCGTTCATCGCATTCCGTGGACGCGAACCCAGTATTGATGCGCTGTTACGCCACAATGGCCTGGTACAAATCCATTAGTGTGAAGCAAATATTTGATTATGCGAGGTGTGAAATGAAAACATTTTTGCTGGCAATCTGCATTTTGATTATTGCAGTAAATAACGTCACAGCAGCCAGTCTGTTCAAATGGGTGGACAAGGAAGGCAAGGTACATTATGGCGACAAGCCGGATGAAGGCGCGATAAAGGCCGAGCAGAAAAAATTTGCAGCACCTTCTGCGGATGATGACAATCTTTCATATGGCGTGCGCAAGGCCAAGCAGGCTTTCCCGGTTACCATGTTTGTAGCATCAAATTGCGCAGAAATTTGTGTTCAGGCCCGTGCTTTGCTGAATAAACGAGGCGTTCCCTTCGCAGAAAAGAATTTGGTTACCCAGGAAGATATTGATGCATTCAAGGCAAAAACAGGCGTGAAAACCATACCCACTCTAATGGTAGGAAAATCCGTGCTTGAGGGATTTGAAACCGGACTATGGAATAGTGAACTGGATATTGCCGGCTATCCAAAAATTGCACCGTACGGTTCGCGTCCGCTGCAACCCGCCGCCGCCAAATCAGAAGTTCCTGCAGGGCCTGCGAAATGAAAATTGTCACCTGGAATGTCAATTCACTCAAAGTACGTCTGGAGCAAGTGCAGAATTGGCTGAGTGAAAACCAGCCCGATGTTTTGTGTTTGCAAGAGACAAAAACCGAAGATATCAACTTCCCGCTGGATGCCTTGCAACAAGCGGGTTATCACGTGGTATTCAGCGGCCAGAAAACATACAACGGTGTGGCAATTATCAGCAAACATGCTTTGACAGAGGTGCAATATGGTTTGCCACACTTTGAAGATCCGCAGAAACGCATGATTGCAGCGACAACCAATGGTGTGCGCGTTGTCTGTGTTTACATACCCAACGGCGAAAGTCTGGAATCTGACAAGTATCAATACAAGCTGGCTTGGCTCAAGGCTTTGCTGGCCTGGCTCGAAGGTGAACTGCAACGCCATCCCAGGCTTGCATTGCTGGGCGACTACAATATTGCGCCAGAGGACATTGACGTGCATGACCCGTTGAAATGGGTAGGCAGTATATTGGTGAGCGAACCGGAACGCGCAGCCTTCAATGAGTTGCAAAAACTCGGGCTGCGTGATGCGTTTCGTTTATTTGAACAAGCAGAAAAATCGTTCAGTTGGTGGGATTACCGCATGATGGGCTTTCGTCGCAATCATGGCATGCGCATAGATCATATACTGATTAGTGCAGGGCTCAACTGTAGCAAGTGCAGCATCGACAAGACACCTAGAAAATTGGAACGTCCGTCTGACCATACGCCGGTGTGGGCCGAGGTAAGCTAAACAGAAACAGTGTTACGCTACGTTGCAACGATTTTGCTGCCACTGCAAATCCTGTGGGTGGATAAGCGCAGCGCATCCACCAACTTAAAACCAAACTATGAGCGACTACCGGCGTGTTTTCATCCCCGGCGGGGTTTATTTTTCACTGTCGTAACTTATCACCGCCGACCCATTTTCGCCGTCCCGGGAAATGTCACACTGTTGCGTGCCGCATTTCATCAGGTAAGGGCACATCGCCCGTTTATAATCGACGCCATTGTCGTGTTACCCGACCATCTGCATTGCATTTGGCGGATGCCTGATGGCGATATTGATTTCTCAGGGCGATGGCGGGAAATCAAGAAGTACGTCTCTAAACGTATCGGTGCAGATGGAACTCGCCCAAGAGAAAAAGATGTTTGGCAACGCCGCTTCTGGGAGCATTGCATACGAAACGAAGAAGATTGGCAGCGGCACATGGATTACATTCATTACAACCCCGTCAAACATGGTTTGTCCTCATCCCCTGCGCAATGGCCGTATTCATCGTTCCACAAGGCGGTTGCAGCGGGTTGGTATGACGTGAATTGGGGTAATATCGGACAACCGGAAACCATAGATCAAATGGAAATGGAATGAGGTTTTGTGGTGTCCGTGGTGGATGCGCTGCGCTTATCCACCCTACAAAAACTATCCGCAGTTATACATATTACATGGCACTAGGAATTGTCAGCATCCAGCCCCAACTCGTGAATTTTGCGCGTTAGCGTATTGCGCCCCATGCCCAGCAGGGTTGCCGCTTCAATACGGCGTCCGCCGGTATGTTGAAGCGCCTGGGTGATGAGCGTCGCCTCAAATTGCTTGCTTAAGTTCTCAAGAATATCATGCTCGCCGCGTTGCAATGCCAGCGTCACTTGTTGTTTTAGTGCGCTACGCCAATCGACACCTGCTTCTGCCATTGAGGCAACTTCACGCCATTCTTGCGGTAAATCGGCAATTTCTATTTGTTGGGTAGGTGTCATGATCGTCAGCCAGTGACACAGGTTTTCAAGTTGACGTACATTGCCAGGGATGTCTTGGGTAGCAAGATAGCTCAATGCAGAATCGCTAATGGATTTGGCGTCTACATTGAGTTCTTTGGCGCTCTTTTGCAAAAAATATTTTGCCAACAACGGGATGTCTTCGCGTCGTTCGCGCAGCGGTGGCAGTCGCAGGCGGATCACATTGAGGCGGTGAAACAGGTCTTCGCGGAACAAACCCTGTTTAACTCGATCATCGAGATTCTGATGGGTGGCTGCGATAATGCGTACATTCGCCCTGATCGGTTGGTGACCACCCACTCGATAATAATTGCCATCAGACAGTACGCGTAATAGTCGGGTTTGCAGTTCGGGTGGCATGTCGCCGATTTCGTCAAGGAATAAGGTGCCACCTTCGGCCTGTTCAAAGCGTCCGCGACGGGTTGCTGCTGCACCGGTAAACGCACCGCGTTCATGCCCAAACAGCTCGGATTCGAGCAAATCCTTGGGTATGGCAGCAGTGTTGATCGCAATAAAGGCCTGCTCGGCACGAGGGCTGTGGCGATGTAAGGCGTGAGCAACCAACTCTTTGCCGGTACCGGATTCGCCGGTAATGAGCACCGTTGCATTGGACTGTGCCAGCCTGCCGATGGCACGAAATACTTCTTGCATTGCTGGCGCCAGTCCGAGAATATCCGGCGCAATTGCGTACTCTTCGGCAGGTAGATTTTTGTGCTGGCTTTGTACCAGCGCACGACGAACCAGATCTACGGCGTGGTCGATGTCGAAAGGTTTCGGCAGGTATTCAAACGCACCACCCTGAAATGAAGAAACCGCACTTTCCAGATCTGAGTAGGCCGTCATGATGATGACGGGCAAATTTGGAAATTGTTCGCGCAAATTTTGCAGCAAATCGAGCCCTGAGCGGCCCGGCATCCGAATGTCGCTGATAACAATTTGCGGCGTGTCATGCTTAAGTTCAGCCAGCGCTTCATCGGCGGAAATAAAGCTCTTGTAGGCAATTGCTTCACGCTCAAGCGCCTTTTCCAGTACCCAGCGTATGGAGCGGTCGTCGTCAATAATCCAGACAGGTTTCATGATTTTATCCATAGTATAGTTGCTTGATTAACGCTTTGTAACATCCCTAGTGTAGTGTTGCACGCTGCTTGGTACTTAAACGGATCGAGGCTAATGGCAATCGTAGGGTGCGTCACACGCACCATGGTGCGCACGGCGCACCCTACGAAAAACCAAAACATAACAATATGATACTTAACACGAATAAAATATTGAATATATTCAATATAATCAATTAGTTATAAAATCTCCCCGCCTAAGTCCAATAGGCTGCCAGTGCGTTAAACAAGTGGAAGAATTACACTAAAACAGGTGCGCCCCGGTTCGCTGTCAAATTCGATACTGCCATGATGCTGGCTGATAAAGTCTTGCGCTAATGTAAGTCCCAAGCCATGCCCATCGCTACGGCCCGAAACCAAAGGATAAAAAATCTTGTCACGCAGATGTGGTGGAATGCCGGGGCCATCGTCTATGATCTGGATCGTGATGGCCAAGGGATGGCGTTTTTTTATCAGGGTGATCTGACGGGCGATGCGCGTACGCATCACGATTTTGCCTTTCCCATTCATTGCTTGCGCGGCATTGCGTACCAGATTCAGAAACACCTGAATGAGCTGTTCCTTGTCGCCGATAAGTTCGGGCAGACTGATATCGTAATCACGCTTGATACCCAGGCCGCTGGAAAGCTCGGCTAAAACTACGCTGCGCACTCTTTCCAGCACTTCATGAATATTGAGTGCACTGAAATGGGGCACGTGCTGTGGCGTGAGCAATTTTTCCATCAGGGTACGCAGACGGTCTGCTTCTTGAATTATCACCTGGGTGTATTCGCGCAAGCCCGGTTTTTCCAATTCATGTTCCAGCAATTGTGCTGCCCCGCGTATGCCACCCAGCGGATTCTTGATTTCATGTGCCAGATTACGCAGCAACAATCGGTTGGCCTGAGTCTGGTCGAACATTTGTTCTTCGCGCGCCAGCTTCAAGGGCCTGTCTATGGTGTAAAACTCGAGCAGTAGCGCATAAGGATTGGCTTGTAAAGGCGTGGCTGAGCAGGACAGGTGAAATTTTCCGGCATGTGCATACGTCCCCAGCGTCAGATCATGTTCTATATGGTTGGCGTGCTCAGCAAGGGCTAACTGGATGGTATTGAACAGTTGCTCGGTATGTGTAAATGCATGCTGCAAGGGATGTCCAAGCAAGTTGGTTTTGCTTAAGCCAAACAAGTTTTCTGCGGCAGGATTCAGATAAACAATGCGCGACTCATCATCCAGCAAAATGATGGCTGTGTTGAGATGTTCTAATGTAGGAAGAAGATGGGCTTGCATATCAAATATAAAGCAGAAAGCGTGCCAGAGGTTGGCGCTGAAATAATTTCTAGTCACTACTCACTTAAATTCTGGTGAGTTGTCAGTTGTAAGTGGTAAGTAAAAACACATATTCCACTCACCACTTACTACTTACCGCTGCACCTCTACTTGAGCTTAGAAATTTCAGTTCGTAAAGCCTTGATGTTTTGTTCATGTAGTGCAACTGCATCTTGCGCAGATTTTAACTGCTCAGCCTGTTTGGCGGTATTGCGAAAGGGTATTCCGGCGGCGTCAACCAACGGCACCGGATTGTTTTCTATACTCTTTAAGCTTTCTCGGGCGGAAGCAAGTATTTTTTCTTCTGAGGTAAGCTCGTCTTGAAGAATAATTCGTCTTGTCGCATCGCGGTTTTTTTGTATTTGTGTATCAACCTTGGGAAAGTCTTCAGGGGTAGTACGTTGATTTGAGCGGCCTTCGGGGGTGGTTGGCAAGGGCTGTAGATAAAGTATCTTGCCGCCTTTAAGAGGTTCACTGGAATAAGTAACATGACCGTCAGCATCAACGCGTTTGTATATCTGGGCATGCGTCAAGCCGGTGTGGCTCAGGCACAATATTAAAAACAGGCAATGTGGCTTCATGGTTGCATCCTTGTTGCGATGCCGGAAGTATAGGTTAAGCCCCGACTTATGACAAACCGGATAAACGTCACACTGTGCTTTTGAGTGCCGTGCTCTTGAATCTCTACGGGTTCAGTTTCCCGCCCCTAGTGGCGCATTTTGGTAGGGTGCGTCACACGCACCATGGTGCGCACGGCGCACCCTACGTAATCCCCCGTTGCTTGCTGCGGGGGGGGGGGTATTCAGTCCCCCGAAGTAAGGGCGAAAAAAAACGGAGCCTCAAGGCTCCGTTTTACTTGCTACTCACTTAAATTTTGGTGAGTTGTCAGTTGTGAGTTGTAAGTAAAAACACATATGCCACTCACCACTTACCAATTACAAGCTATAGTACAGCTCGAACTCAACTGGGTGAGTTGTCATGCGCAAACGTGTAACCTCTTCCATCTTCAACGCAATGTAAGAATCGATGAAGTCGTTGGAGAACACACCGCCACGGGTCAGGAACTCGCGATCCTTGTCGAGACTTGCCAAGGCTTCTTCCAGAGAGGAACAAACGGTTGGGATCTTTGCATCTTCTTCCGGTGGCAGGTCATACAGGTTCTTATCTGCTGGCTCGCCTGGATGTATCTTGTTCTGGATACCGTCCAGACCAGCCATCATCAGCGCGGTGAAGAGCAGGTATGGGTTAGCCAGAGGGTCTGGGAAGCGTGTTTCGATACGGCGTGCCTTGTCGCTTGCCACGTGTGGAATGCGGATCGAAGCGGAGCGATTCTTTGCAGAGTAAGCCAGCTTAGTTGGCGCTTCGTAGTGAGGAACCAAACGCTTGTATGAGTTTGTACCTGGGTTGGTAATCGCGTTCAATGCCTTGGCGTGTTTGATAATTCCGCCAATGTAGAACAATGCGGTTTCAGACAAGCCCGCATAGCCATTGCCAGCAAACAGGTTTTTGCCATCTTTCCAGATAGACTGGTGCACGTGCATACCGGAACCGTTGTCGCCTACGATAGGCTTGGGCATGAAGGTGGCTGTTTTGCCATACTGGTGCGCAACATTGTGTATCACATACTTCATGTATTGCGTCTGGTCGGCGCGCTTCACCAGTGTATTGAACCTGGTACCGATTTCGCATTGACCGGCAGTGGCCACTTCGTGGTGATGCACTTCAACTTCAATGCCAATTTCTTCCATCGCCAGACACATTGCGGCGCGGATGTCATGCAAGGAATCCACAGGAGGAACTGGGAAGTAACCGCCTTTTACCAAGGGGCGGTGACCCGTGTTGCCGCCATCGTACTCTTCGGATGAAGACCAGGCTGCTTCTTCGGAATTGATTTTGACCGCGCAACCGGACATATTTACATGCCAGTTTACCGAGTCAAAAATAAAGAACTCTGGCTCAGGGCCGAAGTAGGCTGTGTCGCCCACACCGGTAGACTTGAGGTAAGCCTCGCCGCGCTTGGCGATGGAGCGTGGATCACGGTCATAACCTTTGCCATCGGTAGGCTCGATTACGTCGCAAGTTATAACCAGTGTAGGCTCGTCCATGAATGGATCAACAAACGCGCTTGTTGGATCTGGCAACAACGTCATGTCGGAAGCTTGAATACCCTTCCAGCCTGCAATGGATGAACCGTCAAAAGCGTGTCCGTCCGTAAATTTATCTTCGCCAAAATATTTGGCTGGCACGGAAACGTGATGTTCCTTACCGCGTGTATCGGTAAAACGCAGGTCTACAAACTTGACCTCGCCACCCTGGATGAATTTCATTGCTTCTGCAGCTGACTTGAACATTATTGCTCTCCTAAAGAAACGTCGTAAAAAAATTGCTAATTGAAATGGGTAATAGCTAATATTTAACTTAGCCTGAACTTCCAGCATAAACCATGCCAGCTATTGATTTGCGCCAAACGCACATTTTGCCATATTCACAGCAGGGGAGGATAAAATTATGCGCCCTAAAACGGTGCCACCAATTAAGATGCCGCACTATTTTGGTGCGCCAGAGAAGTGAGGTTTTATGTGGCGGAAATATTCGTTTTGCGGGGTGTTGATCACCATGCCTCGCATAATGACCGAATTAGAAATGGAATGAGAGCAAGATAGGCATGATTTGAACTATACTATCAGTCTAAATATGTGAAGTTATTTTTGCGTGGCCCTTACGTTGCCAACGCGTGTGAACATCAAGACCGTTACAGGAGATTTTTTTGACAGTCTTTCGTCTTTTAGTGTCACGCCTGCTAGGCCCACTTGTCGCAACTATCATTTGTGTTGTTGCTTATTCTTACGTTCTCGATATTCACATCAGCCTTAACCTTGCCCAGGGTATTCTCGCTCCCATGGAGCAAACAGCGCAGGCTGCCATCTGGCTTGCCGGAGCTTGGTTGTTCAACAGACTGGTAGTTATTCTTTTCTGGGAAGGATTTATCAGACATATTTTGGGACGTTCACCCCCTCGTCTTATTATTCAACTGGGCAGTGTCATCGTATTTTTATTAGCGATTTCTGGCATTTTTAGATTTGTTCTTGGGGAGTCAATCACAGCGATTTGGGCTGCATCCGGGGCGATAGGTATAGTTATAGGTTTCGCCCTGCAACGTCTTATTCTTGACACTTTTTCTGGTCTTGCTATTAACTTGGAGCGACCTTTCAAGGTGGGTGACTGGATTTGTGTCCACACCCGCATGGGCGATCGCATTGGCCGTGTAGAAGAAACAAATTGGCGTACTACACGCCTGTGGACGACATCGCGCAATATCATCATAATTCCCAATAGCTTCATGACGAGCACATTGCTGACAAATTACTCCATGCCGGAAACAGCCGCACGCTTTGAAATGGATTTTGTGCTTGATTTTAGCGTTCCAACAGAGCGTGCTGTAAGAGTCCTATCTGCGGCACTGGTTTCGACAATAGGATCAAAAGGTCCGCTGGCATCCCCGCCCCCCAAGGTTCTTGTTAACGGTGTGACAGAATACGGTGTTGAATACCGTTTGCAATATTTCCTTGAACCAGCGCAAGTGTCACCTAGAAAGGCACGCAATACGATTACCCGGGCTGTGCTCAAGCATGTCTATCAAGCGGGGCTCGCGCTATCCTATCCAAGGCAAGACTTGTTTCTGGCGCAAATGCCATGGCGCCACAAGAGTTGGTCTTATCTGAAGGATCAGATAAGGCAGTTAAGTTCAATCTCGCTCTTTACTGATTTCAGTAAAGAGGATTTGGAATTTATTGCAAAACATATGTCAGTTCATGCAATGGATAACAAATCCGTTGTCGTAAGACAGGGGGCGAGCGGCGAATCAATGTTTATTTTGGCCGAAGGGCTTCTTGAAGTGCTGATCGATCAGCCAGATGGGAAGCAGATCAAAATTGCTGACTTGGCACCCGGTACATTTTTCGGCGAGAAGTCACTACTGACGGGACAATTGCGATCTGCAACCATTCGCTGCGTTGCAGAATCAATTGTTTGCGAGATTACAAAAAACTGCATGATGAGCCTTTTTGAACGTAAGCCTGAGCTGGCTGAGGTATTGGCCCGTGCTGTTGTTGAGAGAGATATGCAGAATGAACTGACCCTGTCTCGGGCGACGAAGGAAGAAGTAGATTCCAGGGTTTCTTCTGCGCTAGTTGATATGGTTGCAAAAATTAGGCAGTTTTTCCGTCGATAAAAAAATGGGGTCAGACTCTGAGGTCTCCCCTCAAAGTTGCAACGCAGGATGATCATAA
>JBCKTZ010000021.1:0-23429 GCA_038925245.1 Gallionellaceae bacterium | reverse complement strand
CGAAACAGATGTCGGCGTGGAATTTGTATCTGTACACAAAGCATCTCAAGGAAAACAAGCAGGAGGCAGTACGCTATGAAATCGAGATGTGGAACAAACTGGTGTACCCGTTCTCGGTGATGGTGATGATGTTGCTTGCGCTACCTTTTGCAACTCATCAGCGGCGCGCAGGAGGCATTGGCGGAAAAATATTTACCGGAATTGTGCTGGGCCTGTCCTTTTATTTTGTCGGCAGGCTGTTTGCGCATCTTGGTTCGTTGAATAACTGGCAGCCCATGCTGAGCGCCTCGGCAATGACCGTGACATTTCTGTTCCTAGCGCTGGGTATGTTGTGGTGGACTGAGCGGCGCTGAGTACTTCTCAGAGCGTCAATATTGAGGTGCCTAATATTGTTTATTTTGGAGCATCGGATGAGAGCGTCTCATCTTTATATTCTGGCGCATACAGCATGTCTTGTTCCTTCGCGGCCTCGCTTTGAATCACCATACGCTTCACAGCTTCGCGTTTTTCCGGAGATACTTTTTTGAACGCTTTATATTTTTCCCGCGCCCGGTTTCGCTGCCCCATTGTCAGCTTGCTCCACTCTACCAAACGTTTATGAAAGAGTTGTTTTTTGTCGGGAGTTAATTGTTGAAAGCCTTTGGTTGTGGCCAGCATGCGTTTTTGCTGTTTTTCTGGAAATGTATGCCATTCTTGCGCGATTGGAGTCAGCGCTTCTTGTTGCTGCGGGGAGAGGGTTACCCAAGGCTGCATGCCAGCATAGCTGGGCATACATGGAAATGTAAGCAGAAATGCAACGAGAGTCAGTTTGGATATTGCTAGCCCGAACGTTTCATAAATTCGCATGGTGATCACGCAGGATTTTGATTGATATGGAAGTTTTGAGATGGAGCGGCGTAGTTATTCATACGCCCGACTGAACAAAATCTTTCATATCGATCAAAAGACAAGTGAGGACATGCGAATTTATGAAACGTTCGGGCTAGGTGCACACCATTAGTCCACAAACACATGAATAGGCAAGTCGCCAGTTAGGATAGCGATATCCAGTTCATTTATTTCTTTCTCGGATGCGTAGCTTTGCCACAAGGAGGCTCCACTGATCAGGCAAGCCACAAACAGCGCGGCGACAGCCCAATTCATCGGTTTCGACATATTGAAAGAATCATGCTTGTCGGTATAGTGTCCCAGCCATGCCAAAATCGGCACGCTATGCCGAACTCGCTGATGATCCAGCGCACGTGTTCGTGCAATGCGCAGTTTATCCAATGTATCCGGGGATAATTGAGATGTTGAGGTATCTAGTAACTCTTTGATTAAATTTGTATTAATGTCTATTTTCATGATTTGTTTACTCCTTGAGCCTTTAATGCGGCGGCAAGTGTGTGGGTTGCGCGTGAGCAATGGGTTTTTACGCTGCCTTCCGAGCATCCCATGGCTGCGGCGGTTTCCGCAGTATCCAGCTCTTCCCAATAACGCAGCAGGAAGGCTTCTCGTTGACGAGCGGTGAGTTTTGTAAGCGCTATTTCAACAATAACAAGCAATTGGGACTGTTCCAGCGAGGCGTCGGGTCGGGGAGGCTGGCTATTGTCATCATCATTCTGCAGTGTATCTAGTGGATCAAAATCGCTTTCATCATGATGCTGTGGAATCAAGGAGGACATCAGCGTTGTCCAGGTTGAGCGCACTTTTTGCCTGCGATAAAAATCACGAATGGTGTTTTGTAAAATACGCTGAAACAGCATGGGCAGTTCTGTTACAGGTTTGTCACCGTATTTTTCGGCAAGTTTGAGCATGGCATCTTGCACGATATCGAGTGCGACATGCTCATCACGCACCGCGAATAGTCCCTGCTTGTAGGCGCGACGTTCGACAGATGCGAGAAATTCGGAAAGTTCAATGCGGCTAGCCAGTTTATTTACTCCAAAATGCAGCAAAGTCTGAATGTTAACAAAATGCGCGCCAAGCAGGGGGAAATGACCATATATAGGGGCTGGTTATGCGTTCTGTTATGCATTCAGGGGTTGACCAAAAAGCTTCCAGGCCTTATCTTGCACGGTTCTACAATTATTGTTTGTTAAGGTTTTTGATATGGAACTCACGGGCGCAGAAATAGCCATACGATGTTTGCACGAAGAAGGCGTTGAACACATATTCGGCTACCCTGGTGGTGCGGTGCTGCACATTTATGATGCACTCTACGCCCAGGATAAAGTTAAGCACATCCTAGTTCGACACGAACAGGCTGCAGTGCATGCGGCAGACGGATATGCACGCTCCACCGACAAGGTAGGCGTGGCACTGGTCACGTCAGGTCCTGGCGTAACCAATGCAGTCACAGGTATAGCAACAGCTTACATGGACTCTATTCCGATGGTGATTATCAGTGGCCAGGTTCCTTCCTACATGATAGGCGAAGATGCCTTTCAGGAAGTTGATACGGTAGGGATTACCCGGCCTTGCGTAAAGCATAACTTCCTGGTGAAGGATGTGAAAGACATCGCCGTCACGATGAAAAAAGCATTCTATCTGGCTAGAAGCGGCCGTCCCGGCCCTGTGCTGGTGGATATACCCAAGGATATTTCGCTGGAAAAAACCACCTTCCATTATCCCGAGACCGTCAGTATTCGTTCCTACAATCCGGTAGTGAAGGCTGATGCAGGCGCTATCAAGCAGGCTGTTCAATTGCTGCTGGAAGCCAAACGCCCAATGATCTATACCGGCGGCGGTGTTATTTTGTCCGACGCGGCGAAATTATTAACTGAGCTGGTGCATCTGTTGGGTTATCCATGCACAAGTACCTTGATGGGATTGGGCGGCTTTCCTGAAACAGATAAACAGTTTGTCGGCATGTTGGGCATGCATGGCACACTTGAAGCAAATATGGCAACCCAGCATTGCGATGTGTTATTTTCAGTGGGCGCGCGCTTTGATGACCGAGTGATCGGAAATGTGAAGCACTTCAATGAAATCCCGCGCAAGATTATCCATATTGATATCGACCCTGCGTCCATTTCTAAGCGCGTTCAAGTTGACGTGGCGCTGTTGGGTGACGTAGCCTGCGTATTGAAAGACATGCTGGAGTTGTTGCACAGTAGCCGCCAGAAACCCGATGCCGCAGCGATTGCGCCATGGTGGAAACAGATTGAAGAATGGCGTGCGCGTAAATCCCTAGCATACAAGGGTTCCATCGAGCTGATCAAGCCACAGTTTGTGGTGGAGAAGCTGTATGAGATCACCCATGGCGAAGCTTTTGTCACTTCCGACGTCGGTCAGCACCAAATGTGGGCTGCACAGTATTATAAATTTGACAAGCCACGGCGCTGGATTAATTCCGGCGGGCTGGGTACCATGGGCTTTGGTTTGCCTGCGGCAATGGGGGTGCAACTAGCCCATCCCGACGCTACAGTGGCCTGTGTGACTGGCGAAGGCAGTATTCAAATGTGCATACAGGAGCTTTCCACCTGCAAGCAGTACAATTTTCCGATCAAGGTTATCTCGCTGAATAACCGCTATCTGGGCATGGTGCGGCAATGGCAGGAATTTAACCATGGTAATCGTTACTCCGAATCCTATATGGATGCGTTGCCGGATTTCGTCAAGTTGGCTGAAGCCTACGGGCACGTAGGCATGCTGATAGAGAAGCCATCGGATGTTGAGGATGCGCTGAAAGAGGCGTTTGCGCGCAAGAACGATTTGGTATTTATGGATTTCCGCACTGATCCTGCCGAGAACGTATTCCCCATGGTTGCTGCTGGTAAAGGCTTGTCGGATTTAATTCTGGCGGAGGATTTTTAATGCGTCATATTATTTCTATTTTGCTGGAAAATGAAGCGGGTGCTCTGTCGCGTGTGGCAGGATTGTTCTCGGCACGCGGTTACAACATTGAATCGCTGACCGTGGCACCAACCGAAGATGCAACCATGTCACGCATGACGATTGTTACGCGCGGCTCGGACGCGGTGATTGAGCAAATCTGCAAACAGCTGAACAAGCTGATTGAAGTCGTGGCGTTGCAGGACCTCAGCGATGGCAATCATATCGAGCGTGAGCTGATGCTGGTCAAGATGCATGCCGAAGGTGAGACGCGCGAAGAAATTAAGCGCATGGTGGATATTTTCAATGGCCGTATCATTGATGTGTCCGATCACACCTACACGGTTGAGCTGACCGGCACCAGTGCGCAGCTGGATGGCTTCCTGAATGCATTTGATCGTCACCTGATCATGGAGACGGTGAGGACAGGAGCATCGGGTATAGGCTGTGGTTTGCGTACGCTGAAATTGTAAATGCGTGCACGCAGTGCGCGCTACTGAATATCTGTATTAAATATAACCAAAATCAAATATAACCAAAAGGAAACACCATGAAAGTTTATTACGACAAAGACGCAGACCTCTCACTGATTAAAGGCAAGCAAGTAACCATCGTGGGTTATGGTTCGCAGGGTCATGCCCATGCACAGAATTTGAAAGAGTCTGGCGTAAACGTCACCGTAGCCCTGCGTAAAAACGGCGCCTCATGGAAAAAGGCTGAAGCCGCCGGCCTGAAAGTGTCTGAAGTTGTAGAGGCTGTAAAAAATGCCGATGTGGTGATGATGTTAATCCCCGATGAAACTATCCCGCAGGTTTATAACGATGACGTTGCGCCCAACATGAAAGCCGGTGCAGCTCTGGCCTTCGCGCACGGCTTTAACGTGCACTACAACCAAGTAATTCCCCGTGCAGATATCGACGTCATCATGATCGCGCCCAAAGGCCCCGGTCACACTGTTCGTTCCGAGTACCTCAAGGGTGGCGGTGTACCAACGCTGATAGCTGTCTATCAGGATATATCCGGCAAAGCCAAGGACATCGCTTTATCCTACGCGTCAGCTAACGGTGGCACCAAGGGCGGCGTGATCGAAACCAATTTCCGCGAAGAAACAGAAACAGATTTGTTCGGCGAGCAAGCTGTGTTGTGCGGTGGTGCGGTTGAGCTGGTAAAAGCCGGCTTTGAGATACTGACAGAAGCGGGCTATGCACCGGAGATGGCTTATTTCGAGTGCCTGCACGAGTTGAAGCTGATTGTAGACTTGATGTATGAAGGCGGCATTGCCAACATGAATTACTCTATCTCCAACAACGCAGAATACGGCGAGTACGTGACTGGTCACAAAGTGATAGGCGACGAATCACGTGCTGCGATGAGAGAGTGTTTGAAGAACATCCAGAACGGTGATTACGCGAAACGTTTCATTCTGGAAGGTAAAACTAACTACCCTGAAATGACTGCCCGCCGCCGCCTGAATGCCGAGCATCCTATTGAAATCGTTGGTGGACAACTGCGCGCGATGATGCCGTGGATAGGCAAAAATAAACTGGTAGATCAGTCCAAAAACTAAACAAGCTGTGTGGATATGAAGACCGGGTGACTGGTGATTGCGGCAATAGCTTGCAATCACCAGTCACTTTTTTTGCTGTTATTCGTTATCATCCTATAAAAAGCATTTGGCCACAGAGAACACAGAGAGCACAGAGAAGATACAATGAATTGGTCACTTGATGTGCCTCACCCTGTAGGTAAAAAGCGAAAATCTTTGAGTGCCGCGCATTCTCTGTGTCCTCTGTGATCTCTGTGGCTTGAACTGAGGTTTTTGGGTTGATGCTTCCTTAGGCGAGGGAATGAAGTAACAGACAGTTAACGTATTCATTGTTATTGATGATAAAGTATCTGCTATCTTTTTTGTTTTAACCCCTAGTACTAATAAAAATTATGAATGACTTGAATCAACGTAAACCAATGACTATCCGTCGCCGTGGTATTTATTTATTGCCGAACTTGCTGACAACAGCAGCTTTGTTTGCTGGTTTTTATGCCATCGTGCAGGCGATGAACAATAAGTTTGAGTTTGCCGCCGTAGCGATCTTTATTGCCATGATACTTGACGGTCTGGATGGGCGTGTGGCCCGCATGACGCATACTCAAAGCGATTTCGGCGCAGAATATGACAGCCTGTCCGACATGGTGTCGTTCGGTGTGGCACCTTCACTGCTGATGTATGAATGGGCATTCAGGGATCTGGGCAAGTGGGGTTGGTTCGCCGCATTTATTTATTGTGTGTGTGCGGCATTAAGGCTCGCGCGCTTCAACACAAATATTGATGTGGTGGATAAGCGTTACTTTCAGGGCCTACCCAGCCCGGCAGCGGCAGCGCTGGTTGCAGGTTTTGTATGGGTGCTGCAGGATAATGGCTTTGCAGGAAACGATGTGCGTTGGTATGCGGCTGCACTCACCGTTTTTGCAGGGCTGAGTATGGTAAGCAATTTGCGCTTTTACAGCTTTAAAGATTTTAATCTGCGCAAGAGTGTGCCGTTCATCGTAATTTTCTTGGTGGCGATGTTCTTCGTTGTTATCTCCATCGACCCGGCAAGCATTCTATTCATGTTGTTCCTTGCTTACGCACTTTCGGGTTATGTGCTTTGGTTTCTGGATCTGCGCAAGCCAAAACTCAAACAATAATCTTTTCTACATGAGCTTCACTACTGTTGTTTCCACCGCGCAACTGGCGCAGCATCTGGATGATCCGGACTGGATCATTTTCGATTGTCGTTTTACCTTAACCAACACTGGAGCTGGTAGCCTGGCTTACCGGCAAAGCCATATACCGGGCGCACGTTACGCACATCTGGATGACGATCTGTCTGGCCCGGTCACGGATAAAAGCGGGCGTCACCCGCTACCAGACGTGCAGCAACTGAGTGAAAAACTATCACGCTGGGGCGTGGACAGCGGCAAGCAGCTTGTTGTGTATGACGACAGCTTCGGTGCTATGGCGGTAAAAATGTGGTGGTTATTGCGTTGGCTTGGTCATGATAATGTCGCGTTACTGGATGGCGGCCTGCCCAAGTGGCTGAAGGAAAAACGCCCCGTGACGGAAGAGCCACCCAAAATTTCGCCAGCAAAATTTGTAGCGAAGTTACGTATGGAAATGCAGGCTAGTGTTGCAGAAGTGGATAACGCCAGGCAAGAACGTTGCCGCCTAGTGATCGATGCTCGCCCCGAGCAACGTTACACCGGCGAGCGCGAGCCTCTGGATAAAGTGGCCGGCCACATCCCTGGCTCGGTGAACTGGGTGTTCGACGAAAACCTCGATTTCGACGGTACCTATTTGCCAGCCGAAGAACTGCGTGAGGCTTATCTCAAGCTGCTGAATGGCGTTAAGCCGGAGATGGTAATCCACAGCTGCGGCTCTGGTGTTACGGCCTGTCACAACATGCTCGCCATGGCAATCGCCGGCTTGCCCAGTGGCAAACTGTATGCGGGTTCGTGGAGCGAGTGGATTACCGACCCATCGCGGCCGGTCGCAACAGGCGAAGGTCACGAGCATCGCAAGCATCTGACCGATGATCCATTTAGTTGCGCGTGATGCAGGTTTAAGCCCTTCGTTTGTTATAGGAAAAGGGTGTGCAAACGGTTTATGTTTGCACACGCGGAACAAACGTGGAATATCGGCATGGTGTAATCTGTAGTGAAACGCGTGGGCAACGCTGCGTCCCTCGGCTTCGCTCACGACAGGCTTTTGCCGACCCTATGGGCTGTACTTTAGGTAATTGTTGATCTCGTTCATCGCCGTATATTCCTGTGGTGAAATGCCAGCCTTGAGAAAATTGAGCGCATCTGGGTAAGTACTAGCAGTCCTGTCGAACTTTTTATTGGCGTAACATATTGATTGAAATTATTTTTTCTCTGACCTTTGCCACAACGGCTCTGCCTGACCTGCTGCGCGGTTAAGCACGCGGCACAACACAAACAGCAAATCCGACAGGCGATTGAGGTAGGGCAGACCATGCAGTGGAACTTCATCGTCATGCGCTAGTGTTACCAGCTCACGTTCGGCACGGCGCGCAACGGTGCGTGCAACATGGCACTGGCTGGCGGCACGTGTACCACCCGGCAGTATAAATTCTTTTAGCGGCGGTAAGTCGGCATTGTAATTGGCAATGGAGGCATCCAGACGTGCAAGTTTGTCTTCGCCAAAGGGTGCGACTGGATAAGCGAGCGATCCACCAAGATCGAACAGGTCGTTCTGTATCCGCAACAACATTTCGCGTATCTCCTGCGGCATTTCCTCGCACAACAACAGGCCTAGATGGCTGTTGAGTTCATCCACACTGCCAAGGCAATGTATGCGCTTGCTATCCTTGTTCACGCGACTGCCGTCGGCGAGACCTGTGGTGCCTTTATCACCGGTGCGTGTCACTATTTTGCTGAGTCTGTTGCTCATATGTTTTCCTAAATTTGATCGAGGCATGAGAAATAAATATTCACATCTGGCCCCGTATTATTGCGTTGCGCCTGCCACAGCATTTCTCCCAGACATTCCATCATTTTGTGTTGCGCATCGTGTTCTGAATTGTAATGTGTAGTGAGGCGTTTGTAATGAGCGAGTATACCGGGAGGCTGGTCGATGGAAATCTGTTCTTCCATGGTCAGGTGCATCATCAGATGTAGGAAGGGATTGGGCTCGCCATTTTCGGGTGTGTAATCCTTGTGTTGATATTGCTGCGGATTTTCCAGCAAGGCGTGATATTCGGGATGTTTGGTAATTAACCGAACTACCATGTCTTCCAACGGGGTCAATACACTGCCGCAGCACTGCTTGCGCCAGCTGTCGAAAAGGAAATTACGCGCATCATCCCGGCTCGGATTAAACATCAGAATACCTTCTTTTTATATTCACACAAGTTTTCGATAATGCATACACCGCATTTTGGTTTACGTGCCTGGCAGATATAGCGACCATGCAGAATCAGCCAATGGTGCGCGTCTTGTTTGAATTCGTCGGGAATAAATTTGAGCAGCTTGTGCTCTACAGTCAGCACATCCTTGCCGGGGGCAATTCCGGTGCGGTTGGAAATGCGAAAAATATGCGTGTCCACCGCGATAGTAGGCTGGCCAAAGGCGGTGTTCAGCACCACGTTGGCCGTCTTGCGCCCCACGCCGGGCAGTGCTTCCAGTGCTTCGCGTGTGTGTGGCACTTCACCGCCGTGTTGCTCCAGCAATATTTTGCAGGTCAATATAATGTGCTTGGCCTTGGTTTTGTACAGGCCTATGCGTTGCACATACTCACGCAGTTTTTCTTCGCCTAATTCCAGCATGGCCTGCGGCGTATTGGCGACCGGATACAGCTGGCGCGTGGCCGCATTCACGCTGATGTCGGTGGCTTGCGCGGACAGCAGCACCGCAATCAATAACTCGAAAGGGGAGTGAAATTCCAGCTCGGTAGTGGGGTGAGGATTTTGCGCTTGCAGGCGCAGAAATATTTCACGGCGTTTTACTGGGTTCATGAATCAGGCTGCGAGCGTGTTTGCAGCAGGTAGCTTGAGCGACTTTGTTTTTTGTTTGGCGCGCTGCGTCAAATAATTCTTGCCTGCGATCAGCAGCCCCAAACTAATGAAAGCACCGGGGGGCAGGATGGCGAGAAGGAAGCCGTGATAGTCGGGAATGACGGTGATGACCCAGCCCTTGGCCATGTCGCCCAGCACCAGATCCAGTCCTGAAAACAGGGTGCCATGGCCGACGATTTCGCGCATGCCGCCGAGAATACCCAGCACCGCAGTGAGTCCCAGTCCCATCGCGAATCCATCTACCGCCGCAGGCAGTAGCGGATTTTTCCCGGCAAAGGCCTCCATGCGGGCCAGTACAATGCAGTTAGTTACAATCAGCGGAATGAAAATTCCCAGTACAACATACAAGCTGTACATGTATGCATTCATCGCGTATTGCACCACCGTGACCAGTACCGCTATCACCAGAATATAAACCGGGATGCGGATTTCATTGGGTACAAAATTGCGTATGGGTGAAATGGCAGCCCCACTCAGTGCCATCACCAAGGTTGTCGCCAAGCCGAGGCTGACGGCATTCACCACTGAGTTGCTCATTGCAAGCAGCGGACACAAGCCGAGGAGTTGCACTACGCCGGCGTTTTGTTTCCATAGGCCGTTGTGAAGAATGGTTTTTAGTTCCTGGATGTTCATCTGCACTCCATAAATTATCGGCTCCTCCCCTGTTAAGGGGAGGTTGGGAGGGGTTTGGGTGTTTGTGCGAACAACTTGTCGCGGTTGTCCTCAAAGTAATGCAAAGTCTTGTGCACCGCCTTGACTACAGCGCGTGGCGTAATCGTAGCACCCGCCATGTAGTCTATCTGTCCGCCGTCTTTCTTGACTTCCCACTCGTCTTCTTTGTAACGCTCGTGCGATGTAGCAGTGAACAGGTTGATCCATTGGTTTTTGGCAATATTGATGTAGTCGCCCAGACCCGGTGTTTCCTTGTGCGAGATCACACGCACGCCGGTGATGCTACCGGCATAATTGATCGCAACGATCATGGCGATTTTGCCGCTGTAACCATCAGGTGCAATCGCTTCAAGTACCACCACTGACGGCTCACCCTTGAGTCGCCCGCGATAGGCAACGGTATCCTGCTCTGTGCCCAGTTGTGAATTGGCAGGGATGAGCAGCGTATCTTTGATGAGCTCGTTATCATATAGCGATGTTGGCACCACCTGCGTGATCGAATTCAGTTTTTCCTTTTCTTCGCTTGCCTCAATCAGGGGGTGCGTGAGCTCGTATGTTACAGCGAGAATGGCGGTACCGATTAGCGCAAAAAACAGCATGTTGATCGCGGTTCGGATGGTGGACTTACCTAGCCTTTTCATTTGCTATCCTTCTTGCCAAATACTTTGGGTTGGGTATAGAGATCAATCAAGGGTACGCAAATATTCATCAATAGCACGGCGAAAGCAATACCGTCGGGAAAACCGCCAAACACGCGAATAATGTAGGTGAGGAAACCGGCACCCGCAGCGAAGATGAATTTGCCGCGTATGGTTGTCGGGCTGGTAACTGGGTCAGTGAGGATAAAAAAGGCACCCAGCATGGCTGCGCCGGAGAACAAATGGAACAGCGGTTCAACATAGAGTGTCGGATCGGCCAGATGGAATATGCCAGCGGTGATAAAAAGAGAGCCGAGGAAGGCTACCGGCAAGTGCCAGCTGATGATGCGATTCGCCAGCATATAAATGCCGCCCAGCACAAAAGCCAGCGCCACCATTTCACTGCCATGCCCGGCGAGGGTGCCGTAGATCGGCATGTTCAAAATGTCCGTCACCGGTTGGCCGAGGTGCAACTGTGTCTTCAGTGTATCCAGCGGCGTGGCCATGGTGACGGCATCCAGTGGCGTGCCGCCTGGCAATAGGCCGGAAAAAATATATTGCAATTGCTGCATGAAGGACAATGCCACTTCCCCATCAATCTGGCCCAAACCCTGCGGCGTAATCCAGTGCGTCATCGGCAGCGGGAAAGAAATGATCAGCACGGCGTAACCTACCATCGCCGGATTGAAAGGGTTGCTGCCGAGGCCGCCATACAGATGTTTGGAAATGCTGATGGCAAACATCGTGCCCACCACGATCAGCCACCACGGTGCCAGTGGCGGAATCGACAGCGCCAGCAACCAGGCCGTGAGCAATGCGCTGTTGTCGCTGAGGAAGGGCGCGAGAGGGCGGCCGCGCAGCTTGAGCATGGCGGCCTCTGTAGCCAGTGCCGTAATACTGGCCAGTGTGATTGAAACCAATATTGCCGGGCCGAAATACCACACGTACACAGCAATGGCTGGAATCAAGGCGAGCAATACCTTGAACATGATTTCGCGCACACTGCTTGCTTGGCTAATAAAGGGAGAGAACATATTATTCCTTCGAATGTTCTGAATCGGGATGTGCAGTTTCACGAAACTGCGCACGCATCGCTTCTAGGTTGGCACTATCTGTATCGGCAGTTGTTACAGTAGTCGCGGCTTTGGCTGCCTTAGCCGCTTTTTCTTTTTGTGCCAGCTTGTCGGCTTTCTCCTGCTTGTCGCGTACGATACGCAGTTGATGAAACTCGTGGCGTTCACGTGCAATGTTGGCCAAATCTTTTTCGCGTTCGTTAGCGCGAATCTCACTTTTTGCAAAACGGTAATATTGCACTAGCGGAATATTGCTGGGGCACACATAGCTGCAAGCGCCGCACTCGATGCAATCAAATAGATTGAATTCCTGCGCCTTGCCTAAATTTTTGGCTTTAGCAAACCAGTACAAATCCTGCGGTTGCAACTCGGCCGGGCACACTTCCACGCAACGTGTGCAGCGTATGCAGGGCATGGCAGGAAGCAACGGTGGAAAAATCTTGGCTGATTTAACGATGATGCAATTACTGGCTTTTACCACCGGTAGCTGTGCATTAGCAACCTCCAGCCCCATCATGGGGCCGCCCATAATATAACTCGTAGCACCGGGTAGTGCACCTCCGGCAAACTGCACCAGTTCTGCAATGGGTGTGCCGAGCAACACATCGAAATTTTGCGCTTGCTTAACGCTGCCGGTGATCGTAATCATGCGCGAGATCATCGGTTCGCCGTGATTGATCAAACGATGTGTCGCATAAGCGGTGGCGACATTGATGCACACCACGCCGATGTTAAGCGGACGACCGCCGGAAGGCACTTCTTTACCGGTAAGAATTTTGATCAGTTGTTTTTCGCCACCGGAAGGGTACAAGGTGGGGATGCTCACTACGTCGATATTCTTGCCAGCGCATGCTTGCTGCATGGCGCTTATGGCTTCTGGTTTGTTCTCTTCTATGCCTATCAGAGTCTGTGCAGGACTGCATAGATGTTGCAGTATTGCTATGCCCTGCACAATTTCAGCTGCGCGTTCGCGCATCAGGCAATCATCGGTGGTGATCCAGGGTTCGCACTCGGCACCATTCAACACCAGTGTCTGGATGCCTTGAATGAAATTGAATTTGGCATGGGTGGGGAAGGTCGCACCGCCTAGGCCGACGATGCCGCCTACACGCAATTTATCCAGCAGCTCAGATTTGGCAAGGGTGCGGTAGTTGAGCGCAGCGTGAGCTATCCAGCGATCTTCACCATCCGGTATCAGGGTGATGCATTGCTCCGGCAAGGCGGAAGGGTGCACCACTGGCTGCCTATCAATTGCGCTTATCGTGCCAGAGGTGGGTGCGTGAATGGCAGCGCTCAAGCTGCCTTCTGCATGAGCAAGCAGTTGACCCTTGAGTACCAAATCGCCTACTTGAACAATGGCCTTGGCTGGGTTGCCGATATGCTGTTGCAAGGGCAGTATCAGTCGGCTGGGCATCGGTGCAGGTGCGCTCGGAAGCGCCGATGACTCAAGCTTGTGCTGGTTCGGATGTATGCCGCCATGAAAAGTATGCAGGCTGCTCATGCTTTTTGCACTAATGAGTTGTTTGGAAATTGCCATTTCCAATTCTGCAGGGTCTCTGGCAACGGCACCATGGTGATGCAATCAACCGGGCACGGCGCGATACACAATTCGCAACCAGTACATTCAACTGCAATAATGGTGTGCATTTGCTTGGCAGCACCCGCGATGGCGTCGACAGGGCAAGCCTGTATGCATAGGGTGCAGCCGATACAGGTGTTCTCATCGATGATCGCAACGGATTTGGGTTTGGTCGCGGCCGTATCTTCGCCAAAGGGTATGAACTCCTTACCAAGCAATTCCGCCAGTTTGCGGATACCTTCCTCGCCTCCAGGTGGGCAACGATTGATGTCTGCTTCGCCCGCAGCGATTGCCGTGGCATAGGGTTTACAACCGGGAAAGCTGCATTGCCCGCATTGTGTTTGCGGCAGAATGGCATCGATCTTGTCGACCAGAGGATTGCCTTCTACCCTGAATTTGATCGCAGCAAATCCCAGTACTGCGCCTAGAAACAGCGCGAGTAGAGACATGATGAGTAGGGCGGTCAGCATAAAATTAAACCACCCCGCCGCAAGCTGCGGGTTATTGTGTAGGGTGCGCCGTGCGCACCATGGTGCGCACGGCGCACCCTACCAATATACGCCACTAGGGGCGTGGAGAGCGAAGCGAGGGGCCTGAACCCGTAGAGATTAAATGGAAGCAAGGCAAATGGCATCGTAGTTATTTGACCAGCCCGGAAAAACCCATAAACGCAAGGCTCATCAAACCGGCAGTAATCATCGCAATCGCCGAGCCCTTGAAAATACCCGGCACATCGGCACCTTCCAAGCGTTCACGGATGCCTGCAAACAATACCAGTACCATCGTAAAGCCTATCGCACCACCCATGCCAAAAAACAACGATTCAACGAAGTTGTGCTTCTCCTGCACATTCAACAGCGGAATGCCCAGTACCGCACAATTGGTGGTAATCAGAGGCAGGTAAATACCCAGCACTTGATGTAATACGGGGCTAGTTTTCTGCACCACGATTTCAGTAAATTGCACGATGCCTGCAATTACCACGATGAAAGACAGGGTGCGCAAATATTCGATTTGGTAAGGAATAAGCAGGAAGTGATCGATCAAATAACTGGTGCCACTGCCCAGCGTTAGCACGAAAGTGGTGGCAGCCCCCATGCTGATGGCGGCTTCCAGTTTTTTAGAAACGCCCATGAAAGGACACAGGCCAAGAATTTTAACCATCACGATGTTATTTACAAACACCGTGCTGATCAGGATAAGGAGGTAAGCGGTCATAATAATCAAGATGCCGTGAAGCCGGGGATTATCCCTTGTTTTGTTGGTAGCTTCAACCATGCAGGGCTATAAGAATATGACGGGCTAACGCTGGCCGGATGCTCAAACAGCTCTATCCGTCATTTGATGTGTCACAGGGTACTAGGACTAATCTGGGTTTAAAGGGTCGCGCCCTTGGTGTGCGGACCTTTTGTTTTTGTAACTAGTTGATTATATTGATATTAATATTTACGGCATGGTTTTATTTCCATACAAATCAATTTATTACAACTTGAATCAGACAGGCTGTTAGGCTGATTTATTCAATCAGTGGGGTGTTCGATCTTATGATAAGCAGCAAATAACCTAATGATTTGTAGTCATTGATTTGTGCCGGCCCAGATGCAGACACATTCACATATTGCGGAAAATCCTCAACATTCAGCCCGCGCCAACCGGCATAAGTTCCGCATACATGGACTTCTACCTTGCTCTCCTTGATGAGCGTGTTGACTGTATCATGCGCAGTTAGGCTGGAACTTTGTCTTTTTTTGGTCAAGGCAAATTGTTCACGCCCATGCGTCACGATCGCTATGGGTAGGTCAATGAAACGACCCCGCAATTTCTGGATAATTTTTTGCGACTTGGGCAATGCCCAACTCAAGCCGGCATCATCACCGGTGACAATTTCAATCACCACGCCATGCGGCGGATTAGATAAGGCCAGAATCTCCTTCAGGCTGTATTCCTTGGCATGGACGGAATAAGACAAACCAAGAAAACCGGCTATGGTCAGCCACTTTACAAAATTCATGCTGTACATCATGTTATCCCCCGGTAGTATCAAGTGCTATTTTTAATAGCAAGTCGAAAATCTATTGTCTCATGGCCTTGAGCATATTGACCACCTCGGGTGTATCCCAGTGTATCGCGGCATTCACTCCATAGCGTATAGTGGACCCCGAATTTAAGACAGTGGTTTAAGCTGTAGCCCGAAGCAAAAAGAAACAGGCGATGAGCGGAACGGAACGTAAATTATTTGGTGCAGAATTCAAGGCCAAGGTTGGCTTGGAAGCGATACACAGGGTGAAGACCATCAACCAGATCGCACAGCCCATGTCGAATGGTGGCCAGCGTTCTTCACAAGTATGTCACCGGGCGCCTTGTAGAGCCAACGCCTAGCTCAGTCTCAATAATTGAAAGAAGCCGATGAATCCAGAACACCTGCAATTACTCATCACCCGCGAGATGCCCTATGGCAAATACAAAGGCCACGTAATAGCCGACTTGCCGGGGCACTACCTGAACTGGTTTGCACGCAAGGGATTTCCTCCGGGAGAGATAGGTGCTCTGTTGGCACTGATGCAGGAGCTTGATCACAATGGCTTGTCTTCACTTCTGGCGCCCCTGCGCAAGCAGTAGCTGATCCAGTCTTTAATTCGCCCCCGAGATTGCGGGCAACGACTGGGCCTCAAACGCGCTCCTAATTCCAAATTGGAGGTGCTTGAGTATTACTGCTTAAGTTCCAGATAGCGCTCCATATCACTCGATACGCAGCAAGCAGCTTTCAACAGCTGCTTTTTATTTTTGCAGCACACTCCGCAACCAAATCCGTACCGCGATATATCAGGCCGCTATAAAGCTGCACCAGTGCTGCGCCAGCCTGCATTTTTTCCACTGCATCTGCACCGCTCAATATGCCACCTACGCCAATAATGGGTAGCGCCCCCTGAAGTGCTGCCGCGAGCTGGCGTATTACCTCTGTTGATTTCTCCTTCACTGGCGCTCCGGAGAGGCCGCCTGTCTCGTTGTGATGTGGCATATTTTCAACGCCAGTGCGCGACAGTGTGGTGTTGGTGGCGATTACACCATCGATGCGGTGACGCATCAACAAGGTGGCGATTTGTTGTATCTGTTCGCTATCCAGATCGGGTGCAATCTTGAGCGCGAGCGGCACATATTTTCCGTGGCGTTCAGCCAGTTTTTCCTGTTCGGTTTTTAACTGCGAGAGCAATGCATCAAGCTCATCGCCGCCCTGTAACTGGCGCAGGTTCTTGGTGTTAGGTGAAGAAATATTGATGACGACATAACTGGCGTGTTGGTAAACCTTGCGCAATCCTATCAGGTAATCTTCAGCAGCATGCGCTATGGGGGTGTCAAAGTTCTTGCCGATATTAATGCCGAGAATTCCTTTATAGCGTGCACACTTTACATTTTCCAGTAGCGCATCCACGCCGAGATTATTGAAGCCCATGCGGTTGATAATGGCCTGTGCTTCGGGCAAGCGAAATAATCGAGGCTTAGGATTGCCCGGCTGTGGACGTGGCGTAACGGTGCCGATCTCGATAAACCCAAAACCGAGTGCAGCAAGTGCGTCGATATAGTTGCCGTTTTTATCCAGCCCTGCGGCTAGGCCGACTGGATTGGGGAAGTTTAGTCCCATCACGGTGCGCGGGTTGCTTGCCGGCTGCTTGGCGAAGAGTGGCAGCAGGCCCAGCCGGTGAGCGGTTTGCAGGGCGTTTAGGGTTACATGGTGCGCAGTTTCCGGGTCGAGTGTGAACAGTAGCGGGCGTAGCAGTGAATACATCATTGATCTTTCATTTCGATTATGGAAGCTTGCTTAATTCGTGATATTTTTTTCATTTTCAAAGTTCCATTCTGGAGGGCGTGGTGCTATTTTCAATCATGTAAACCACAGTAATGCTCATAGGCTGTTGCTAAAACTTCTTCCAAGTTTACAGCTCTGAATCAATAACAAGTGCTTGCCACTCTCCCTTTATCAGCCCTTGCAGCGGCCGGAAATTGGCCTTGTAGGCCATCTTTCGGCTTTGCTTTATCCAGAAGCCCAGATACAGATAGGGGAGTTGCAATTGCCGACATAACTCAATTTGCCACAGCACATTGTAAGTGCCAAAGCTGGCTTGCTTGATATCGGGATCAAAGAAAGTGTAAACCGAGGACAGGCCATCATCCAGGGTGTCGATGATACTGACCATGCGCAACACGCCGTCCTCGCGGAACTCGACCAGCATGGAGTCCACATGGCTTTGCAACAGGAATTTCTGGTATTGCTCATGGCTGTCATTGCTCATCCCGCCATCAGGGTGGCGTGCATTCTGGTAGCGCCGGTAGAGCTCGAAATACTCCGGCTGGTCCTCCAGTGGATGCAGTGAAATATCGGGATTAAATTTTTTCCATACGCGGCGTTGGGTGCGGTTGGCGGTAAAGGAGTTTACATCAACACGTACCGGCACGCAGGCTGTGCAGCCATCACAGCGCGGCCTGTAGGTAAAAGTGCCACTGCGACGGAAACCCTGTCGCACCAGTTCAGAATAGACGGCAGATGAAATTAAAAAGCTTGGGGTTGCTACTTGCGAGCGTGCCTCATGCTCGGCCAGATAGCTGCACTGGTAAGGCGCAGTTAAATAAAATTGCAGGGAGTATAACGGGATGTCACGCAAATAGGTCATGATCGAAATGCCAGGGTGATGCAATATCCGGGTAGTGTATCTGCTCTTGCAGGCGTACGAGAAATTCTCTGCGCGGTATTTCGCGCGCGCCCAGCGTAGCCAGATGCGGTGTGTTCATCTGGCAGTCTATCATGCCGAAATTCCAGCGTTTAAGCTGTGCGGCGAGATGGGCGAGCGCGATTTTGGAAGCGTCTGTTTTTTGGCTAAACATAGATTCGCCATAATACATGCGACCCAGACTGACACCGTATAAACCACCTACCAGCTCACCCTCCATCCAAGTTTCAATCGAATGGGCCAGACCCATGTGATGCAAGCGACCATAGGCCTCGATAATTTCTTCCTGTATCCAGGTGCCATCTTGCCCTGCGCGCGGCAAAGCGCAGGCACGCATGACCTGCTCAAAGGCGGTATCAGTGCGGACTTCGTAATTACCCCGGGATAGCGTCTTGCGCAATGAGTTGGATATTTTGAATTCGTCCGGGAACAGCACCATACGGGGGTCAGGACTCCACCACAAAATTGGATCGCCCTTGCTGAACCAGGGAAAAATACCGTGGCGGTATGCGTCCAGCAGGCGCTCAGGCATCAGATCTCCACCAGCAGCAAGCAGGCCATTAGGTTGAAGAAGGGCTTGCTCAGCTGGTGGAAATGGCGTGTTTTGGTGGAGTAATTTAATCATGCTAGTGATTCGATGATATTGTTTCAGGGTTATGTCGTTCAGCACCCCTAGCGGCGTATTTTGGTAGGGTGCGTCACACGCACCATGGTGCGCACGGCGCACCCTACGCAACCCCCGCTGCTTGCGGCGGGGTGCCCTTAATCAGAACGCCTTTATAGCATTCTCTGTGTAAGCCACTTTTCAATATCGCTGATTTCATCTGCATTGACAGAATGCTGCATCGAGTATTCGTGCCACTCCATCTGAAAGCCATGTTGTTTCAACTTGTCAGCGGACTGCTTCCCCAAGGAATAAGGCACAACAGGATCGTGACGACCATGCCCGAAAAATATCGGCGTCTTCGTTGCACTGAGGCTTATTTCCTGCGACAAAGTTTCAGCCAGTGGTAAATAGGTGGATAGCGCAATTATTCCGCCGAGCTTGGCCGGATGGCGTAGTCCGGTATGCAGCGCAATGGCGCCTCCCTGTGAAAATCCGGCAAGGAAGATATTTTCCGCAGTAATGCCGCGTGCAATTTCCAGTGCGATGAATTTTTCAATTTCAGTTTGTGAAGCGTGTATGCCGACCGCATCCTGTTTGGCCGCGATATCAACATCCGCAATGTCGTACCACGAGGGCATCACAAAACCGCCGTTAATGGTGACTGGGTGTTTGGGGGCGTGGGGAAAAATATAGCGCATGGCCAGCGGCAAATTGATCATCTCGGCGACATCTACAAAATCTTCGCCATCTGCACCCAGGCCATGCAGCCAGATGATGCTGTGTTTAGGCGCAGTGCCGCGATCCAGAACGATGTGAGCCAGAACGGTGTTAGTAAGCATGCTGGTCATCTCAGATCAATCGTTAATTTCATCATCGCCGGACAACGGTTTTGTCGGCACAAATATTGGTACCAGCGTTTCTTCAGGAATCAACTCGCGCAGAATCTGAAAAATGTCACGGAAATTATTGGTCGTCTTACCGAGCTCTTTTTCCTTGATTGCATTGCGTATCAAGGCGCGCAAATGTTGCACATCTGCACCGGGATAAGCGGCAAGCAATTCTGTGAGTGCATCCGGCTCTACTAGCAGTCTCTCGCGCCAGCGTTCCAGCTGATGTAACCAGGTAATGTGCTGACGCGAGGTGCCATTCCATTCGGAAAGCTTGGCCTGGATAGGGGCGGGGTCTACATCGCGCATCAATTTGCCGATGTATTGCATATGGCGTTTGATCGCGCCAAAGCTTTTCATCTTTTTAGCTTCGCGCACGGCCAAGCGTAAATTGTCCGGTAGCTCCACTTCAGCTAAATGTTCCTTGCTGAGTTTAACCAGTTCTTCCCCCAAGTCCTGTAGATCGTGCATCTGCTGTTTAATCTTGGTTTTACTGGGTGGACGGTTGATATCGTCACTGTCGTCGTATTCCTGTTGTTTCATGGTGTGTCGATAAATATAAGAATATATTGTTATGATAACGCCTTACGACTAAACGTTTTACTGAATTTATCCCGATGACCAAAAAATTAAGCACTGAAAACCGTTTTTCAAACTCGCCAAATCGTTTTTCAAATTCACCAGACACCCTGCGCCAGATTGCGCAAGACCTCATTCAATATGCCAAAAAGCAGGGCGCAACCGCCTGCGTAGCCGAGGTTTCCGACGGTTTTGGCCAGTCTGTTACTGTGCGTCAGGGCGAAGTGGAAACTATAGAATATAACCGCGATAAAGGCCTTGGCATCACTGTGTATGTCGGGCAGCAACGCGGCAATGCCAGTACCTCGGACTTTTCAATGCAAGCCGTGCGCGACACGGTGGATGCTGCGTTGAATATTGCCAAATTCACCGCCAAAGATGAATGCGCCACCCTGCCCGAGGCCGAATTGCTGGCAACAGAGTTTCCCGATCTGGACCTGTATTACCCGTGGTTGCTGGATGTGGAGGGTGCCATTGCGCTGGCCAACGAGTGCGAACAAGCCGCGTTTGCAACCGACAAACGCATCAAGAATTCCGAAGGCGCCAGCGTTAGCGTGCATGAGTCGCAGTTTGTGTTTGCCAATAGCCTCGGCTTCGTCGGCGGCTACCCCACCTCGCGCCATAGCCTCAGCTGCTCGATGATCGCCGGAAAAAACAACAAAATGCAGCGCGACTATTGGTACAGCGAAGCGCGCGACCCCGTCGATATACTCACCCCGCAAGAAGTGGGGCGCATTACCGCAGAGCGCACCGTGCGCCGATTGAATGCACGCAAATTGGCCACCATGCAGGTGCCGGTTGTGTTTGAAGCGCCGGTTGCGGCCAGCCTGCTGGGAAGTTTTGTGGGCGCGGTGAGCGGCGGCAGCCAGTATCGAAAGTCCTCCTTTCTGCTCAACCAGCTTGGTCAGCCGGTTTTTTCTTCCAACATCACCATCGAGGACGTGCCGGATATCCGCAAAGGCCTGGCCAGCGGCAACTTCGATGGCGAGGGCGTCAAAACACAGCGCCGTACTATCGTTGAGAACGGCGTACTGCAAGGCTACTTCCTTGGCACCTATTCGGCGTGCAAGCTGGGTATGCGTAGCACCGGCAATGCGGGCGGCACGCATAACCTGATCGTCAAACCGGGCGAGCTAGACTTGCCCGGCCTGCTGCTTAAAATGGGCCGTGGCTTGTTGGTTACCGAGTTGCTTGGTTCCGGTGTCAATGCAGTGACGGGAGACTACTCCAGAGGGGCGGCAGGCTTCTGGGTGGAGAATGGCGAAATTCAATATGCGGTGGAAGAATTTACCATCGCCGGCAACCTCAAGGATATGTATAAAAACATTGTTGCGGTGGGTAACGATGTGTTGGTGTCGGGCGGGCGGCAGTGCGGCTCGATATTGATTGAAAACATGATGGTGGCGGGTCAATAGTATGAGTAAAAATATGAGTCAAATTAATGCAGCAATTAAAGACGGTTTGAGCGATAGCGAACGCGTAGGACTAGAAAAATATCTGGCAGAAAAACAGCTTGATTTGAGCGGGCTGAATAATGCAACACCTTTGGCCCGTGCGCGCATGCAGATGGATATTGCGGAAATATTGATCAATCTTGAACGAAAGGCGGAAGCTTGGCCGCTGGCGAAGCAAGCGTTCGACACCGCACTGAGCAATGACGCCTGGCAGGAAACGGTGGAAGCCTGCAATGTGCTGTATCAATGTGAGCAGGACGACTCCATCGCCGTGCTGGGCATGGGCGTGTGGCTGGCAGTCAGCTTCCCCGTCGATCCCGAGCTCACCTTGGCGATGCTGCTGCACATTGTCGATGAAACCCCGAACAATTCAGATGGTGCAGCGCTTGCTGCTGTGGCCGCACGCTATGTGATCGACATGCGCGCCGATGATGATACTCACGAAAGCCAGGGCTTTCTCGCCAACAACCTAATTGCTATGGTGGCCAAACGCCACAGCAACGTAGGCGATCAGGCCGCGCTCAACAAATGGCTGGACAGGCTGCAACTGCGCGACCCACAGGTTTTTATGCCGCGACTGGGGCAGGTTGTCGATGTCATTGTTGACGGGAAATGGTGGTTTGACAGGGATGAGTTGCGCAAGAAATTTGATTGAGGTTGCTGATCATATGATTGTGTAATCGACTCGTAATCATTTGATTTTAAAAGAAATTAAAATGATCGTCACGAATAAAATATTAAATATAATCAATGTGTTACGTTAACCTGCAAATCTAGCTCCGACACCCCGCAGGGGTTCTTGTCCTATGCGAAGCAGAGCGTAGTGGAGGCTGCCAGGGTGATCGTTCGCATCATGTTGTCCTCGCTACTCCGGCAATTCCTGATCAAAAACTCTTACACATTCAGTCATTATCTGCTCGCCGATTTCGGAGTGATAGCGGGGATCTAGCGATTCTTGCATTTCATGGGTGATATAGAGCCCTGCTTCACGTGAGGTGGAATCGGCAATCTGCCTTGCCAACTCATCACTTAAATTGGATAGATGTTTGCGCATTTCTAGCGGCATTTTTTGCTTGGTGCGAGACAGCCAGTCTGCGGCGAGCGAAGCACCTTGGGCCTGGGTCATCCAGTGTGCATGTTCGTAGTAAACGGATAGGCGCTCGGCCACGAGGGCGTAGATTAAGGCAAGGGTGGTACCTCGGTCTATTGCAGATGGAGAGTTAGGAGGCAGCATCGAAATATTGATAGTAAGGTGGAGTGGTTATAAGCAAAACTTAAGCTGTCCCATTTTAGCTTAGCCATCTATAAAATGGGCCGTTTACAAGCCAAGCACATTCTTCCCTTTGAAAATAACGTCGCATAGCTCGAAACTTCAAAGGACGTAAACACGCTCGCTGCGGCTATGCAATTATCTCTGTATGTAATGTGGCGCATGGTGTAAATTGAAAACATTCGCCAGGGAACCTCTAAAAACTCAAACTCCGTCGGATGCTGCGTTTCTCATGAAATTTTATCGCTGACATATCAACCATATGCTGCGCGTTAAAATTGCATTCGCGCCTTGACTCACTTAGAATTTTGAATTTTTAGAGGTGCCCGCTAGTTATTATCCACAGAGGAGCTTTCATGAAAAATTTCATCATTATGTTGTGTGTTGCGTGGCTGCTTGCAGCATGTGTTGCTACTCCTCCTGCTAAAGAGGAAGGGAAGCCGCCAGTTCAAGCTGGCAGCACAAAACCCGGTGCAGACACTGGGACGACTGCTATGACGATTGCTACGACAGACACAGCGGCTTTGACGGAGTCTGCCAAAGCTGCACAGCAGCAG
>JBCKTZ010000020.1:0-24027 GCA_038925245.1 Gallionellaceae bacterium | reverse complement strand
TCGGACTTAAATACGGGCATTAACGCAAATAATTGATTATATTGAATATTTTATTTGTAGCGGTAATTTTTAATGGTCTACAAATCAATGGGTTGTGAGTTAAATCCAACAGGCTGCTAGCACGATTATCAGGTGAAACCATATTTTACCGTAAGGTGAGCAACAGGATCAGACAGTTTCCACTTCCGAGGCAAACATGGCAAAAGCAAAAATAATTTATAGCTGCACTGAATGCGGTGGGCAGGTGCCCAAGTGGCAGGGACAATGTCCGCATTGCACGGCGTGGAATACACTGGTTGAAAGCATTGCAGAGACAGCGCCTAGTGGTAAAAATCGTTTCAATGCATTGTCTGTGACCAGCAAAGTGCAGACACTGGCAGAGGTGGATGCAGTAGAAGTTCCGCGTACATCCACAGGCATTGCCGAGTTTGACCGCGTGCTGGGCGGGGGGCTGGTGAGCGGCGGGGTGGTGCTGATAGGCGGCGACCCCGGCATCGGCAAATCGACCCTGTTGTTGCAGGCACTCGCACATCTGTCTATCAACAAAAAAGTACTGTATGTCAGCGGCGAAGAGTCGGCACAGCAAATTGCGTTGCGCGCCAGGCGACTGTCGCTTGATGCGAGCAGGATGCATCTGCTGGCAGAAATCCAGTTGGAAAAAATTCAAGCGGCCATCGCACAGGAAAAACCCGATGTGGTGGTGATCGATTCGATCCAGACCGTGTATTCTGAATTGCTCACCTCAGCGCCCGGCTCGGTGTCGCAGGTGCGTGAATGTGCAGCGCAGCTGACGCGCATGGCGAAAAGTACTGCGGTCACCATGGTGCTGGTCGGCCATGTCACCAAGGATGGCACGCTAGCCGGACCGCGTGTGCTGGAACATATCGTCGATACCGTGCTGTATTTTGAGGGTGATACCCATTCAAGTTTCCGTTTGGTGCGCGCCTTCAAGAATCGCTTTGGTGCGGTGAATGAGCTGGGTGTATTTGCCATGACCGAGAAAGGTTTGCGCGAGGTGAGCAACCCTTCAGCGTTGTTCCTGTCGCAACATGATGCCCAAGTACCCGGCTCCTGTGTGATGGTGACGCAGGAAGGCACACGTCCGCTGCTGGTGGAGATACAGGCGCTGCTAGATCAATCGCATTCACCCCTGCCACGTCGATTGGCGTTGGGTCTGGAACAAAACCGTCTGGCCATGCTGCTGGCCGTGCTGCATCGCCATGCCGGCATTGCCTGTTTTGATCAGGATGTATTCATCAACGCAGTCGGAGGCGTAAAAATTACCGAGCCGGGGGCTGATCTGGCGGTATTGCTGGCGATCGTATCCTCATTACGTAATAAACCGTTGCCGGAAAAAATGGTGGTGTTCGGTGAAATTGGTCTGGCCGGGGAAATTCGCCCCGTGCAGCGCGGCCAGGAACGACTTAAGGAAGCAGCCAAGCTAGGCTTTACCCGGGCCATCATTCCCAAGGCAAATAAACCCAAGCAGGCCATTCCCGGTATGGAAATTATTGCGGTGGACAGGATAGAAGATGCGGTCGCGAAGATGCGGGACTGAATGTCAGGCTTAAGCTGTAAATAATTGATTTATATGGAACTATAGCTTTTGTCTTGATAAATTATTACCAATATAATCAATTAGTTACGTTTAGATGGTAACTTTTCATTTAGTGGGCTTGCGCTAAATTGGATCCCAGCCCAGCCAGTTTGCATGAAATTTCGTATGTTTTGGTGGTCTGACCCTTCAGGGTGAAGTAGCACATCTTTTCGATAATAATCACCAAAACAGGTCAATGTCTGCTGAGGTGATAATCCTTGCATCTGCGCAAAGGCAAACAGTTTGCATGAGCCGGAATTCTGTCCTTGCTCATTCATTAATTCCCCATTTTTAAAAGCTGCAGGCGAGAAATCATAGAGCGCTTCGATTGCTGCCATGGTGTCGGTGAAAGCGATTTCGTCTGGTGTGCTGTTGAGTTTTTGTAGGAAAGTGTTGAGAGACATATCGTTCGTGATTACTGTTGTTGAAAATTTTATTTTGCAGATAAGCGCCACAGCGAGGTCATTTCCGCAGCACGTGCTGCATGCAGAGGATCGCTGGTATCGGAAACGCGCGGGTGCTGTGGCTTCACGTCTATTTTACCCAACACCTTCAACCCGGAAGCATCAATCAGCGCCAGCAATTCGTTGCGTGTGCGCAGGCCCAAGTGTTCTGCAAGGTCGGACAGAATCAGCCAGCCTTCGCCTTGGGGTTCCAGATGTTCAGCTAGTCCGCTGAGGAAGCCGCGTAGCATGCGGCTATCCGGATCAAATACTGCATACTCCAGTGGCGAGCTAGGGCGCGCAGGCACCCATGGCGGATTGCACAGGATCAGCGGCGCACGCCCTTCAGGAAAAAGATCTGCCTGTACTACATCGACCTGTGCAGCCAAGCCAAGATTATTCAGGTTTTCTTTGGCACACTTCAGTGCGCGTGGGTCTTGATCGGTGGCGATAATATGTTTGATGCCACGACGTGCAAGCACGGCTGCCAGTACGCCGGTGCCGGTGCCGATATCGAAGGCGAGAGATTTGGTCGTGATACTTTTTGGCAAGGGTGCATCATTTACCAGCCCGATATACTCGCCGCGTATTGGCGCAAAGACACCATAGTGCGGATGGATGCGCGCACCCAATGCTGGAATTTCCACCCCATTTTTGCGCCATTCATAGGCACCGATCAAGCCTTGCAGGCCGCGCAATGAGGCGATGTAAGGTTCAGTACCTGAGCCATAGACATCGCTGCACGCTTGTTGCACATCGGGTGCGCGTCTCAGCGGAATGCTGTGATCTGCATTGAATGGTATTAGTAGCATGCCCAGAGTTCGAGCACGTTGTGATTGTGCCTGGCGATGCAGATGAAAGGCTACGGCAGCAGTGGCGGGAATTTTTTTGGCTTTGCGTGGTTGCTCATCTGCACGACGTGCCATGGCTTGTAGCAATTGTCGCGCATTCTGAAAATCACCACGCCATAGCAGTGCAGTGCCTTCACAAGCCAGACGGTAAGCGTCGTCAGCTTTGGTGGTGTCATCGGCGATCATCACACGCTTGGGTGGCGGTGTGGCGTTTTCAGAGCGCCAGCGCGCGGATTTTTCTTCGCCGGCTTCGTTCCAATGGATGACTGGGTATTCGTTCATGGTGTGTATTGGGTGTTTGTAGGAGCGCGCCCTGCGTGCGATATTATTTAAGTGTGCTGTCGCAGGCAGGGCCAGCTCCTACAATAATTTTCTGGGTAATTAGAGAGGTTATTAATCACTGTGAAGGTTAATGATCTGACTTCGTGTTATCTACCTTCTTCTCTTTTAAGTTGCTGGTAGCGCAGCTTGGCAGCGTGATCGTCGCGTGCGGCAGTGATTTCTCGCATCACCGAGCGCACGTCAGCGGTTTTTTCGGTTTGTTTGAAGCGCCCCGTTAACGGGGTATCGGGCTTGAGTTCGCCGCGTTGGTAGATTGCCCATATTTCCTTGCCATACTGGCTGGATTGTAATTCGGGTGCGAATTGTCCGAAGTAATTGGCCAGATTTTCAACGTCGCGTTCCAGCATACGGCTGGCATTATTGTTTGCAGCCGCATCGATCGCCTGGGGTAAGTCGATGATGACAGGCCCTTTGCTGTCGACCAGAATGTTGTATTCGGACAGGTCACCGTGAACGATACCCGCACACAGCATCAGCACGACTTGTCTGATCAGTTGGGCGTGAAATTCCAAAGCCTGCTCATGGCTGAGCTCTACATCATTGAGCCTGGGAGCAGGTTCGCCATCTTCATCCGTCACCAGCTGCATCAGCAGCACGCCTTCATAAAAACCATAGGGATGGGGAACGCGCACACCCGCTGCAGCAAGTTTGTACAAGGCCTCTACCTCGGCATTTTGCCAGGCGGCTTCTTGCTCTTTGCGGCCATAGCGCGAACCTTTTTCCATCGCGCGCGCCTGACGGCTGTTTTTGACTTTGCGACCTTCGGTGTAGACAACGGCCTGATGGAAGCCGCGCATGTTGGCTTCCTTGTAAACCTTGGCACAACGGATCTCGTTGCCACACAGAACCACGTAGACCTTGGCTTCTTTTCCGCTCATCAGTTCACGCAAAACCTCGTCGACAAGTCCGTCTTCCACGAGCGGTGCTATTCTTTTGGGGATTTTCATAGGCTAAAAACGGGCACTGGCTTGCTGGATTTTCTCATCTTTGGATTTTAACTTTGTATGGATGTCTGGGGCAAGGGTCTTATGCGTGCCTGGGTGGGGATAAGAATGTTTCTGGGTGGGTTATACTTGCAAGAGTTGTTGAACATTCCATCATAATACAGCCACCATGAACATATCCCCCGAAGCCAGAGCACAAGCCCAAGACCTGCTGCATTTCATCGATGTCAGCCCGAGCCCTTGGCATGCAGTACACACGATAGAGCAACGTTTGTTGGCGCAGGGCTTTATCCCGCTACAAGAAGCGGAACGCTGGAAGCTTGAAGCAGGTGGGCGCTATTATGTGGTGCGTGGTGGTGCTTCGATAATCGCCTTCAAGTTAGGTCAAAAGCCGCTAGCGGAAACCGGTTTCAGGATGATAGGTGCGCACACCGATTCGCCTGGCCTGCGTCTCAAAACTCATGCGGCGCACAACAGCGATGGCTTTGTGCGGCTGGGTGTGGAAATTTACGGCGGCCCTATATTGGTTACTTTTACCGATCGTGATTTGAGTCTGGCTGGCCGAGTGAATATTCGTACTGCCACTGGACACGCATCGCGATTGATCAAGTTTGACCAGCCCCTGCTGCGGCTACCCAACCTTGCCATCCACATGAACCGTGAGGTGAACGAGCAAGGTCTCAAATTGAACAAGCAGACAGAACTCCCGCTACTGTTTGGCATCGCCCATGAAAAACTCGGGGCTCGCGAGCAGTTCCTTGCGTTACTTGCCAGTGAACTTGGGGTGAGCACTGCGGAGATTCTGACCTATGAGTTAAATGTGTACGATACCCAGCAAGGCACTTTCTGGGGAGCTGAACAGGAGTTTATTGCAAACAGCCAACTCGATAATCTCGCCTCTTGCCACGCGGCATTGACAGCGCTGCTGGCGACTGAAAACCCCTCTGCCACGGCAATTTGTGCCTTCTTCGATCACGAGGAGGTGGGCAGTGAGAGTGCGACCGGAGCGGGCGGCAGTTTCGCTGCTGACGTGATAGATCGAATCTCAATTTCTTTGGGTATGGATGAAGAGTCGCAGCATTGCACTGCGGCAAAAAGTTTCTTCATCAGCGCCGATATGGCCCATGCCTATCAGCCCAACTTTCCCAATGCCTACGAGCCCAATCATCATGTGATGGTCAATGCAGGCCCGGTGATTAAAACCAACTCCAACCAGCGCTACAGCACCAGTGCGGATACCGCTGCACGCTTTATGACGCTGTGCGAGAGCGCTGGCGTGCCGTTCCAGCATTACACCCACCGCACCGACCTGGGCTGCGGCAGCACCATTGGTCCCATTATCGCTTCACGTCTGGGCGTGGCCAGTGTCGATGTGGGTTCGCCGATGTGGGCTATGCACAGTCTGCGGGAGAGTGCGGGTGTGCAGGACGTGTGTTATATGATTGCGGTGATGAAGGCAGTATTCAGCAGTTGATCACCAGCGGTAAGCGCCTGTAAAGTAAACCACCCCGCCGCAAGCAGCGGGATATTGTGTAGGGTGCGCCGTGCGCACCATGGTGCGTGTGACGCACCCTACCAAAAACGACACTTGGGGCGGGGATAGCGAAGCGAGGGGCCTGAACCCGTAGCGATTCAATTGACTTATCAGTTTTTTCGTGTAGAATCCGCGCTCCCTAAAACCTTGCTCTACCGTTACGCATGACGGAGGGCTACAACCATAAGGAGATGTAATGCGTCATTATGAAATCGTATTTATCGTGCATCCCGACCAGAGCGAGCAGGTTCCTGCTATGGTCGAGCGTTATCGCACGTTGGTGACTGGCAAAAACGGCCAGATTCACCGCCTAGAAGATTGGGGTCGCCGTCAACTGGCTTACCCAATCCAGAAAATTCACAAAGCACACTACGTGATGATGAACATTGAATGTGACCAGGAAACTCTGGACGAAATGGAACACGCATTCAAGTTCAACGACGCTGTGTTGCGCCATTTGACAATCAAAGTGAAGACTGCAATAACGACTCCTTCAGCAATGATGCGTGAAGAGAAATCACGTTCATTCTCAGGCAATGCGCCTGCTGCAGCCGTAACCGCTGCTCCAGTAGTAGCCGTTGCAGCATCTGTTTGATTGAAACGCAAGTAAACCGTTGTGTTGTTGACGGTGAACTGATTGAGTTGGACGCTTTGCGTTATACCCCTGCTGGGGTGGCGCGAGTGGGTTTGAAAATACGCCACGTTTCAACGCAACAAGAGGCGGGAACAGCACGGAAAGTAGAGTGCGAGATTCCGGCAATTTCTCTTGATAAGGCGGCTCTGGCGGCAAGTAAATTATTGCTGGGGCAGCAGGTGAGGGTGGAAGGTTTTTTGGCTCAACGCAGTTTGCGCAATACGCAATTGATACTGCACATTGATACTATAATTTTAAAATAAGGGGCACAACATGGCTCGTGTATTTAAGAAAAAAGATGACAAGAAGTCAAATTCTTCGCGTCAATTGTTTAAGCGTCGCAAATTCTGCCGCTTTACTGCCGAGAAAATCGCAGAAGTGGATTACAAGGACATCAACATCCTTAAGGAATTTGTTTCTGAAAATGGCAAGCTGATTCCGGCACGTATTACCGGTACTAAAGCACGCTATCAACGTCAACTGAGCGTCGCAGTCAAGCGTGCGCGTTTTTTGGCATTGCTAACTTACACCGACTTACATTAAGGAGAACAGAACATGCAAATTATCCTGATGGAAAAAGTGGTTAACCTCGGCCAGTTGGGCGATGTAGTTAAAGTTAAAAATGGCTATGCTCGTAACTTTTTGATCCCGCAAGGTAAGGCCAAGCGTGCTACAGAAACTAACGTGGCTGATTTCGCTGTGCGTCGTGCTGAGTTGGAAGCGGCTGAGCATGCGAAAGTTGCTGAAGCTCAGGCACGTGCAGAAAAAATGAATGGTTTGACTGTTCAGATCTCGCAAAAAGCAGGTGTTGACGGCAAGCTGTTTGGCTCTGTCACTAATGCTGATATCGCCACTGCACTTGTTGCATTGGGTTTTGCTGTGGATAAAGCACAGGTCCGTATAACCGATGGCCATATCAAGATGATAGGTGATCATCCGGTCAGCATCGGTTTGCACACAGACGTGGTGGCCAATATTACTGTTTCGGTATCGGGCGCACACTAGCCCGAACGTTCCATACCCTAAAGGGCACAAGAACCTCTGCGAGGTAAATTCGTGTGATGATCGCGCAGGATTTTGTTTGATGTAGCCAGCGTAGCGGGCGCTATGTTTTGTGAAGGAGTGGTGTAGTTATTCATACACCCGACGGAAAAAATATTGCATAGCAAACAAAAGACAAGCGAGGGCGCAAGTTAATTTATGAAACATTCGGGCTGAACCTGGTTTGTTGTTAGGATGTTATAAAAAGGGCTGGTAACAGCCCTTTTTTTGTTTTCCACTTCTCCATCTTTACGGGTTAGAATTCTCTATTCGGTTTTCTGTTGTATTTGGCCTATCATCATGCAAAATTATGCTGCTCCCGTTTCTGATCCTCAGCTTGATGCTATCAAGCTACCACCGCATTCAGTCGAGGCGGAACAATCGGTATTGGGCGGAATTCTGCTGGATACCACAGCATGGGACAAAATTACCGATATCTTGCAGGAACGTGATTTTTATCGCTATGAGCACAGGTTAATTTTCCATCACATTGCATTGCTGACAGATCACGCAAAACCTGTAGACGTAATTACAGTTGCTGAGTCTCTGGCAAGCAATGCAGAGTTGGACAAGGCCGGTGGCTTGAGCTATTTGGGCTCGCTGGCGCAAAACGTGCCATCAGCGGCTAATATCCGCCGTTATGCTGAAATCGTGCGTGAGCGTGCGGTGATGCGCAAGCTGGCGGAAGTCGGCACGGAAATCGCAACGAGCGCGTATAACCCCGGAGGGCGCGATGCGGGGCAGTTGCTTGACGAGGCGGAAAGTCGCATATTTGAAATTGCCGAGGCTGGCGAACGCGGACGTCAGGGGTTTATGTCGATGCCACCGCTGTTGACGCAGGTTGTCGAGCGTATAGAAACTTTATATTCGCGAGACAATGCAAGCGATGTAACGGGAATTGCAACTGGCTTTACAGACTTGGACAGTATGACTTCCGGTCTGCAGCCGGGTGACCTGGTGATTGTGGCGGGTCGTCCTAGTATGGGCAAGACAGCTTTTTCGGTGAACATCGCCGAGCATGTTGCGTTAGAGCTGAACAAACCTGTTGCCATTTTCAGTATGGAGATGGGTGGAACGCAATTGGCAATGCGTATGATCGGATCTGTTGGTCGGCTCAATCAACATACTTTGCGTACCGGTAAGCTTGAAGATGATGACTGGTCGCGTATGACACATGCACTCGGTCGATTGAATGAAGCGCCAATTTTCATCGATGAATCGGCCGCATTAAACTCGCTGGAATTGCGTTCTCGTGCGCGTCGTCTTCATCGCCAGAATGATGGCCTGGGTTTGATTGTGATTGACTATATTCAGTTAATGTCGTCGGCATCCAGCAAAGGTGGGGAGAATCGCGCAACAGAAATTTCGGAAATTTCACGCTCGCTTAAAGCACTGGCAAAAGAACTGAAGGTGCCGGTTGTTGCCTTGTCCCAGCTCAATCGTAGCTTGGAGCAGCGTCCGAATAAACGTCCGATTATGTCCGACTTGCGCGAATCAGGCGCGATTGAACAGGATGCCGATCTGATTATATTTATTTATCGCGATGAGGTTTATAACCCGGATTCACCGGATAAAGGCAAGGCCGAAATTATCATCGCAAAGCAGCGTAACGGCCCTATAGGTAAGATCGAATTGACCTTCAGGGGTGAATATACGCGTTTCGAGAATTACGCTTCAGCGCAGTACTAAGCTATACACCGGGAAAGAGTTTTTTTGGATGAAGTTGTTTACAAATAAAAGCTTGTGACGAATAGACCAATTCTCTATAATGCGGCCTCGTTTTGGGAGCATATTTCAGCGGTAGAATATTTCCTCGACAAGGAAAAGGTCACTGGTTCGATCCCAGTTGCTCCCACCAAAATTTAGATAGACCGCTTCGCACTTCCTAGTGCTTTTACATATAGAATTTAGCTTAATACTAAATATTTAGTGCAAAGTAACTATCAAGGGCACCTCTAAAAATTCATATTAGGTGCCTCTATCAGCGTTCATGATGCTTGATGGAATGCCAGAAAAGCGTAGGCTAGTTTATATTTGACGCCCTGAAATGTTTGGGGCGTTTTTGTATTCATCTGCACTAAAGAGCGGCTAGGCCGCATTTTTCTTTCTTAGAGAGTCAATATGCCAGTCATTACATTACCAGATGGTTCTCAACGTAGTTATGAGAGTGCAGTAACCGTAGCCGATATTGCGGCCAGCATTGGGGCCGGCTTGGCTCGCGCAGCGCTGGCAGGCAAGGTGGATGGGCATCTGGTAGATACTTCATACCTGATAACTGCCGATGCTGCGTTATCCATCATCACAGATAAAGATGCAGAGGGTCTGGATATTATTCGCCATTCCGCCTCACATTTAATGGCCTATGCAGTGAAAGAGCTGTTTCCGGAAGCGCAGGTCACTATTGGTCCTGTGATTGAGAATGGCTTCTTCTACGATTTTTCCTACGCACGTCCGTTTACGCCTGAAGATCTGGTGGCAATCGAAAAACGCATGGCAGAATTGGCCAAGAAAGATATTCCGGTTACTCGAAAAGTGATGCCACGCGATGAGGCTGTCGGCTATTTCAAGGGGATAGGCGAGCATTACAAGGCTGAGATCATCGCTTCAATCCCTGCTGAGCAGGATGTTTCTCTTTACACCGAAGGTGCTTTCACTGATCTGTGCAGAGGTCCGCACGTGCCATCTACGGGCAAGCTTAAAGCTTTTAAGTTGATGAAGGTCGCTGGTGCGTATTGGCGCGGCGACTCGAAGAATGAGATGTTGCAACGTATCTACGGTACGGCCTGGGCGAAGAAAGAAGAGCTCGATGCCTACCTGCTACGCTTGGAAGAAGCCGAGAAGCGCGATCATCGCAAGCTCGGCAAGCAACTAGATTTATTCCATATGCAGGATGAGGCGCCGGGTATGGTGTTCTGGCATCCCAAGGGTTGGGCGATTTGGCAGGTGGTTGAGCAGTATATGCGCGGAGTTTATCGCGATAACGGCTATCAGGAAATCCGCTGCCCGCAGATCATCGACCGTGTGCTGTGGGAGAAATCTGGCCATTGGGAACATTTCAAGGCTGGCATGTTCACTACCGAGTCTGAGAAGCATGAGTTCGCGATCAAGCCGATGAACTGCCCGGGTCACATACAGGTATTCAATTCGGATCTCCGTTCTTATCGTGAGCTGCCTTTGCGTTACGGTGAATTTGGTTCGTGTCATCGTAACGAGCCGTCAGGTGGCTTGCATGGTTTAATGCGTGTGCGTGGTTTCGTGCAGGACGATGGACATATATTTTGTACGGAAGCGCAGATCGAGTCTGAGGTGACGGCCTTCAATGCGCTGGTGCTGAAGGTTTATGAAGATTTCGGCTTTAATGACGTGGCGGTGAAGCTGGCCTTGCGACCTGCGAGCCGGGTCGGTTCAGATGAAATCTGGGATAAGTCCGAGGATGCCCTGCGCGCTGCCTTACGTGCTTCAGGCATGACGTGGGAAGAGTTGCCGGGCGAGGGTGCTTTCTATGGCCCCAAGATCGAATTCCACATAAAGGATGCCATAGGCCGTTCCTGGCAATGCGGCACGGTACAGGTAGACTTTTCAATGCCTGGGCGTCTTGATGCCGAATTTGTCGATGTGGACAATACCCGCAAAGTGCCGGTGATGTTGCACCGGGCGATACTGGGTTCGCTTGAGCGCTTTATCGGTATTCTGGTCGAAAATCATGCCGGAGCGCTGCCGCTGTGGTTATCACCGGTGCAGATGGTGGTGATGAACATCTCGCAAGCACAGGATGAATATGCCTTGAAGGTTACTCAAATGCTGAAGGCTGAGGGTTTTCGCGTGCAATCAGATTTGCGCAACGAGAAGATTACCTATAAAATACGCGAACATAGCTTGCAAAAGTTACCTTACCAGCTGATTATTGGCGACAAGGAAATGGCTGCAGGCTTGGTTGCCGTGCGAAATCGTCAGGGTGAAGACCTTGGTCAGATGTCGCTAGCAGCGCTGATAGAGCGTCTGCAGGCCGAACTGGCCAAGTAATAACTGTGGCAACACAGTTTAATTTTGTGTAAATGGAGAATTTGCAATAGCTCAAGATAAATCACAGCGCATGAACGAGCAGATAACGGCACCTCAGGTGCGGCTCATTGATGCAGAAGGAGAACCGGCCGGTATTGTTTCTATAGTGGAAGCGCTACGTTTGGCTGAAGAGGCAGATTTGGACCTGGTTGAAATTGCGCCCTTGGCGGAGCCACCAGTTTGCCGGATTATGGATATTGGCAAATTTAAATATGCTGAGAGCAAGAAACAGCATGAAGCCAAGCTCAAGCAAAAACAGGTACAGATCAAGGAAGTAAAATTCCGCCCTGCCACAGATGAGGGTGATTACAACATCAAATTGCGTAATTTGATCAAGTTTTTGGCGGATGGCGATAAAACCAAAGTGACGCTGCGCTTCCGAGGTCGTGAAATTGCACACCAGCAAATCGGGATGCAGTTAATGGAACGCATAAGGCAGGATTTGACTGAACACGGCATCGTGGAGCAGTTTCCCAAGATGGAAGGCCGGCAAATGGTGATGATGTTGTCACCAAAGAAGAAATAAGTTTCTACAAAGAATTAAATACTGTATTGATTAAGGGACTGGTCAATACAGTTTAGTTGCAGTCAGTCCCATATAAGTGATTTCAGGTTATCAAGTGTTCCTGCCAGGAACCTCCTGATGTCATCCAATAAAGGAGTTGTTATGCCTAAAATGAAAACCAAAAGTAGCGCAAAAAAGCGCTTCGTGGTTCGCCCCGGCGGAACCATCAAGCGTTCGTGCGCATTCAAGCGCCACATCTTGACCAAAAAAACCACTAAAACCAAACGTCAGTTGCGTGGTACGACTGGTGTTCACAAAAGCAACACGGCGGCAGTACGCGCCATGATGCCTTACGCATAAGGAGCCAACATGCCAAGAGTTAAACGTGGTGTCACGGCGCGCGCGCGTCACAAGAAAGTTTTAGACCAAGCCAAGGGTTACCGCGGCCGTCGCAAGAACGTATACCGCATCGCCAAACAAGCGGTGATGAAAGCGGGTCAATATGCTTACCGCGACCGTCGTCAGCGCAAGCGTCAATTCCGTACTTTGTGGATTGCGCGTATCAATGCGGCTGCACGCGAGCAAGGTCTGTGCTACAGCGTATTCATGAATGGTCTGAAGAAAGCCGAGATCAATCTGGATCGTAAAGTATTGTCCGATATCGCCGTGTTTGATAAGCCCGCGTTTGTGCTGATTGTTGCACAAGCCAAGGCTAGTCTCGGTCTGTAAGCAGTTTGATCGAATAAAAGGAGGCGTTTAACGCCTCCTTTTTTATTTGAGGCTGTTCCGTAATCCGCATTCCAGTTGTGATGACTATTTTCTGGAATTCCGATCATTGAGCTGTTTCCTGAGTAAAAAATATGCAAGAACTTGAACAAATCCTGAAACAGGCCGTACAGCAGTTTGCCGCAGCTGAACAAGCGGCTGAACTGGAACAGGTCAAGGCACGCTACCTCGGTAAAGAAGGTAGCCTGACAGCATTGTTGAAGGGACTGGGTAAACTTTCCGCAGAGGAACGGCCGGCGGCTGGTGCGCGTATCAATGAAGTCAAGCAGCAGATTGAGGCGGCATTGAATGCACGGCGCGACGCCATGCAGCAACAGGTATTGAATGCTAAATTGGCGGCAGAGTCGCTGGATGTAACTCTACCCGGACGTGGTGTGGGTGTCGGCGGTTTACACCCGGTTACACTCACGCTGGAGCGTATCGAGGCGCTGTTTCATTCAATAGGCTATGCAGTGGCAGAGGGTCCTGAAATCGAGAGCGATTTCTATAACTTTACAGCACTGAACATCCCTGAAGACCATCCTGCCCGCGCCATGCATGACACTTTTTACGTTGATGAAAAGCATGTATTACGCACCCATACTTCGCCTATTCAAATTCGCTACATGCAAGCACATGTGGAAAAATACAAGCATCTGGAAACCATGCCAGACATTCGCATCATCGCGCCTGGGCGAGTGTATCGTGTCGATTCTGATGCAACACACTCACCCATGTTCCACCAAGTGGAAGGACTGTGGATAGGCGAGCAAGTCAGTTTTGCTAACCTCAAAGGGGTGATTGCTGATTTCCTCAAGTGTTATTTTGAGACAGAAAAATTACAGGTCCGTTTCCGCCCATCTTTTTTCCCGTTCACCGAGCCATCTGCAGAGATGGACATGAGTTGGGGCGATCGTTGGCTGGAGATCGGCGGCTGCGGCATGGTGCATCCGAACGTGCTCAAGCATGTCGGCATTGATAGCGAAAAATACATTGGTTTCGCATTCGGTGTTGGGGTTGAACGCATGGCCATGCTGCGCTACGGCGTGAACGATTTGCGCTTGTTCTTCGAGAGCGATTTGCAATTTTTAAAACAATTTTCCTGAAGCGAATATGCAATTTTCTGAATCCTGGTTGCGCAGTCTGGTAAATCCATCGTTAGCTAGCGATGAGCTCGCGCACCTATTGACAATGGCGGGTTTGGAAGTTGAAGAGAGCAGTCCGGTTGCTGCAATTTTCGACAACGTTGTCGTCGCTCAGGTGATGAGCAAAGACAAGCATCCGGATGCTGATCGCTTGAGTGTGTTGACTGTAAATGTTGGGCAGGATGCGCCCCTTAGCATTGTGTGTGGTGCGCAGAACGTGACTGTCGGCATGAAGGCACCATGCGCTCTGGTAGGTGCTACGTTGACTGGTATGGAGATCAAGCAAGCAAAGGTGCGCGGAGTAGCATCCTTCGGCATGATGTGTTCTGCCAAAGAGCTGGGGCTGGCAGAAGATAGCAGTGGACTGCTGGAGCTTGCTGCCGATGCGACTGTCGGATTAAGCATCCGCGAACATCTCGATCTGGATGACCATCTGATTACACTAAAATTGACACCCAACCGAAGTGATTGCCTGTCGTTGTATGGCATCGCACGCGAAGTTGCCGCACTTACAGGTGCTGCGTTGTTGCCTTTGCCGCTTCCTTCTTTCACTGCAATGAGCACGAAAAAGATTGAGGTCAAAGTCACGGCGCCGGAAGCCTGCCCACGTTATCTTGCACGCCCGATCACAGGTGTGAACGCGATGGCTGTGACTCCTGCATGGATGGTACGTCGCCTTGAACGCTGCGGCATGCGCAGCATCAGTGTTGTGGTCGATGTGACCAACTATGTGTTAACTGAAATGGGTCAGCCGCTGCATGCTTTCGATCTGGCAAAACTGAATGGTGATATCGAAGTGCGATTTGCATGCGCTGGAGAGACATTGCAATTGCTGAATCAGCAGACCGTGGAATTGCAGCCCGATATGTTGGTGATCGCTGATGGCAAAGAGGCTGTCGCTTTGGCCGGTGTAATGGGCGGAGCGAATACTGCGGTAAACGATGCTACAACAGACATCTTGCTGGAGAGCGCATTTTTTGTCCCCGGGATAATTGTCGGCAAATCGCGTCGCCTAGGATTCAGCTCGGACTCATCCTATCGTTTCGAGCGCGGCGTGGATTTTGCGATGACTCAAACAGCTTTGGATCGTGCAACGCAATTGATACTGGATATTTGCGGCGGACAGGCTGGACAAGTGACTGAAGTACTTGGACAGCTGCCTGCACGCAAGCCAGTCACCCTGCGCGTAGCACGAGTTCAGCGCGTATTGGGCATCGCCATGGAAAGCAGCGAGATTGCGCAAATCCTGTCACGTCTTGGAATGTTGGTTCAACAGCAGGGCGACGAATTCAAGGTGACCCCGCCTAGTTACCGTTTTGATATTGCTATTGAAGAAGATTTGATCGAGGAGCTGGCGCGCGTTCATGGATATGAACAGATTCCAGCGCTACCGCCACAGGTAAAAATGAGCATCTTGCCCCAAATCGAAGCACAGCGCCCTTTGAGTAAGCTGAGGCAAGCGTTGGTGCTGCGTGAGTATCAAGAGACCATCAACTATTCTTTTGTGGATGAATCCTGGGAACGCAAGTTGTGCGGAAATGATGCGCCTATCGCGCTGAAAAATCCCATCGCCAGTCAGATGAGCGTTATGCGCAGTAGTCTGCTAGGCGGTCTGCTTGCTGCTCTGCGTACCAACCTAGCGCGCAAACAGCCGCGTGTGCGTTTGTTTGAGTTGGGCGGCTGTTTTGCCGCCGAGAATAATAGCTATGTACAGCATGATCGTGTCGCTGCTTTGGCTTATGGTGCGGTCTCGCCCGAACAATGGGGTATCGAAGCGCGCAACGTGGATTTCTTTGATCTCAAGGGTGATGTTGAAGTCTTGTTTGCGCCGCGCAAAATAAACTTCGAGGCCGCGCATCATCCGGCTTCACATCCTGGACGTTCGGCGCGCATCCTGCTGGAGGGGCGTGCTATCGGCTGGATTGGAGAATTGCATCCACAATGGCAGCAGCAGTATGAGTTGCCACTTTCTGTAGTTTGGTTTGAGGTCGAACAAGCCGCTTTAATGCGAATTAAAATGCCCAAGGCGGTTGATTTATCACGCTTCCCGATGGTGCGACGTGATATAGCAGTAGTGGTGGATGAAAGTGTGACGACTCATTCGTTGCTTCAGGCAATGCAGGCGGAAAACGCAGCAAATGTGGTCGAGATAGCGTTATTTGACCTATATCGCGGAAAAGGTGTCGAAGAAGGCAAAAAAAGCCTTGCATTCCGTGTGTTAATGCAAGATACTCAAAAGACGTTAACGGATATTGAAATTGAACAAAGCATATCGCGAATTGTTACAGCGTTACAACAAAAGGGTGCGCAATTGCGCGTATAAGGGGAAATAATGACATTAACTAAAGCAGAGCTGTCCGATTTATTGTTTGAAAAAGTGGGTTTAAACAAGCGGGAAGCCAAAGATATGGTGGAATCGTTTTTTGAAGAAATTAGGCTGCAGCTGGAGAAGGGCGAAAGCGTCAAGCTGTCCGGCTTCGGTAACTTCCAGTTACGTGATAAGCCGCAACGTCCTGGTCGCAACCCAAAAACCGGGGTAGAAATTCCTATTACAGCTCGCCGAGTTGTCACTTTTCACCCAAGTCAGAAACTCAAAAGCATGGTAGAAACAACCTATCATGGAAAACCAGGCAATTAATTTAGCATTGCCGCCGATCCCGGCAAAACGCTACTTCACCATTGGTGAAGTAAGTGATTTGTGCGGCGTTAAATCGCATGTTCTACGTTATTGGGAGCAGGAGTTTACCCAGCTAAAGCCGGTAAAACGTGGTGGTAATCGCCGTTATTACCAGCATCATGAAGTGATACTCATCCGACGTATTCGTCAGCTTCTCTATGAAGATGGATTTACCATTAGCGGTGCGCGTGGCCGACTGGATCATTCAGAGGACAAGCATGAAAAAAATATTCCGATGATATTTTCTCAAACAGATTTTAATATGGCTGCATTACGCAGAGAGCTAAATGATGTTCTGGGTATCCTGAAAGCATGATCCAGAAAGCGTGATATAGCTCGGCAGCAAAGTAATGCTCTGCTATAATATCGAGCTTCGGGGCGTAGCGCAGCCTGGTAGCGTACTTGACTGGGGGTCAAGTGGTCGGAGGTTCGAATCCTCTCGCCCCGACCATATAAATTCAACTCGCTGAGTTCTTCAGTATTTAGATCTAGAAATCCACAAACGACTCAAAGGCAACTCTAAAAATCCAAACTCCGTCACGATACTGCGTTACTCATGAAATTTTATCGCTTACATATCATACATATGCTGCGCGTTAAAATTCCATTCACGCCTTGTCTCGCTTAGGATTTAGAATTTTTATAGGTGCCTTCATAATCTTTTTCAGAATTGTACAGTTTTTCTGTATCAAATTTATTCTCGATTCTTTGCTAAAAAATCACAACAACTCTGCTGCTGATGTAGTTACAAATCGATTCATTACCCTCCTTCATCTCACTTTTTTTCGATGCATGGTCACGATCGGAAATAAGGGCAACTGACTGTATTACAATAAAATTATGATATGATGCAGATTGGTTGCATGGATGAATTTTGTCATGCATTAATAAAATAAATATACACAACAGTTTGACTATATGGAAAAATTTACTTGTAACAGATCAGAATGCAGCGCAGGTATTGCAAGCTGCACTTCTTCTGTACAGGGTGGTTTTATCGCTGTTCTACTGTATTTTCATCAATCTGCATGATCTCAAAATTTACCATTCAGCCTAATGCGTATTCTGCTCAGTAACGACGACGGTTATTTTTCCCCTGGGCTGGCATGCTTGGCAACGCACTTGTCAGCTATAGCCGAAGTGATCGTTGTTGCACCAGAGCGAGATCGAAGTGGTGCCAGCAACTCATTAACCCTTGATCGTCCGTTAAATCTTCGCCGTGCAGCGAGCGGTTTTTTCTATGTCAATGGCACACCGACAGATTGTGTGCATCTGGCGGTCACCGGCATGCTAGACACGCTACCGGATATGGTGATTTCCGGAATAAATGCCGGCGCCAATATGGGCGACGATACCATTTACTCAGGCACGGTAGCAGCAGCCACCGAAGGTTTTTTACTGGGCATACCCGCTATTGCAGTGTCACTGGCAGGCAAGGAATTAGCGCATTATGAAACTGCCGCACGCGTGGTAGTGGAGTTGGTGCAGCGCTTTGAAAAAAACAGCCACGCACATCCCTGGCTGCTTAATGTAAATGTGCCAGACGTTGCTTATGAAAAACTTCAGGCAAGACTGGTCACGCGCCTAGGCAAGCGTCACAAAGCCGAGCCTGTAGTGAAAAGCACCAACCCACGTGGTGAAACGGTATATTGGGTAGGTGCCGCGGGCAAGGCACAAGATGCGGGCGTAGGAACGGACTTTCATGCCATTGCAAATGACAGCGTATCAATTACACCTTTGCAGGTTGACCTGACACAGTTTGGCCAGCTTGATGCAGTGCAAGCCTGGCTGGAGAAAGGCAAGGTATGAATTCATTGCGGCATAACGGAATCGGCATGACCTCACAGCGCACCCGCAGCCGCATGATAGAACGTTTGCGCGAGCAGGGCATAAAAGACGAGGTGGTGTTGGCGGCGATGAATTCGGTACCGCGCCATATGTTTGTGGAAGAAGCGATATCGCATCTTGCTTACGATGATAAATCGTTACCCATTGGATATGCGCAAACCATTTCTCAGCCGTATATTGTGGCGAGAATGATAGAGCTTTTACGCAACGGAAAGCAGCTTAACCGTGTTCTGGAAGTTGGAACTGGTTGTGGTTATCAGGCGGCGGTGTTGGCGCAGGTGGCACGTGAAGTTTATTCCGTAGAGCGTATTTTGCCGTTACATGAGCGGGCATTGCTTACGCTCAAAGAGCTGCATGTGCATAACGTGGTGTCGAGTTATGCGGATGGAGGCTTGGGTTTGCCTGACCTTGCACCTTTTGATGGAATCATCATGGCGGCCGCTACTGCCCATGTTCCACAAGCATTGCTTGATCAACTGGCTGTAGGTGGTCGCATGGTATTGCCATTTGGCGCACAGGATCAAACACTGCTTCTGATAGAACGCGACGCGCAAGGTTATCGTGAGAGCCGTCTTGAGGCGGTAAAATTCGTTCCATTACTGATGGGAAGAGCATGACATTGAGAAAAAACATTGTTCGCTTGCTGGCAATGATGCTGGCGCTTATATTCTTGGCCGGATGCAGCGCGAGCGGAAACCGGCGCGCTCCTATAGAAGAACGCGATACGTCTATCAAGAAGCCATCGGCGACGGTTAAAAAATCCACACAGCACGATCCAGATTCCGGCACTAAATTTCATGTGATACAGAAAGGCGACACGCTTTACAGCATTGCGTTTGAACATGGTCTGGATTATCGCGCCGTTGCGGAACAGAATAATATTGAAAATCCTGCTGCAATTAAGATCGGGCAACAAATTAAATTGATGTCTTCGCTAGGAGGGCAGGGCGAGCGGCAACGAGTTGATAGCAAGCCATTGGCTCCTGTTGCTTCCGTTGCTTCCGTTGTAATAGCCAGGAAAGATCAGCCAAAAATAGCCAAGCTACCCTATTCAGAGCAGGCAATGGCACAAATCGAAAAAATACAGCAGGAAGCCGTTCAGCCTACGCCAACTGTTGTTATAGCTGTAGCAACGGTGAAACCGCCGCAAGATTCAGATAGTGGAGCAGATGATGGTCTGGAATGGGCAATGCCTACGAAGGGAAAAATAATTGGCGAGTATTCCGAAAGCGCCAATCGTAAAGGTGTTGATATCGCCGGTGTTAAAGGGCAGCCTATCCTGGCAAGCGCTGCTGGCAAGGTGGTGTATAGCGGTAGCGGACTGCGTGGCTATGGCAAACTGGTCATCATCAAACATAACAAAACTTTCCTGAGCGCTTATGCTCACAATGAGCAAATTCTGGTGAAGGAGGGCCAGAGTGTGACCAGGGGGGAAAAGATTGCCGAGATGGGTAGCACGGATACCGATCAGGTCAAATTGCACTTTGAAATCCGAAAATTCGGTAAGCCGGTTGATCCTGCAAAATTTCTGAATCTGACAAAATCTTGAACGGTGCAGACTTAAACGTAATTGATCACAGCCGAGACAGCGCCGGCCTACGCTATGTTTATCCGGTAGTGTCACGCCGCGCTGGCGGGGTCTCTGTCGGTATCAATCTGAATACCAACAATGCCTGCAACTGGCGTTGCATTTACTGCCAGGTGCCTGATCTAAAGCTAGGCACAGCTCCCCCTGTTGATCTTCTCCTGCTGGAAAACGAGTTGCGCACTTTCCTGCATGAGTTACTTCACGGCGATTTTATGCAGCAACGGGTACCTGAGGGTGCACGACGAATCAACGACATCGCTCTTTCTGGTAACGGAGAGCCAACCAGCGCCCAGGAATTCGCGCAGGTTATCGAGTTGATTGCTAGGCTCAGGCAAGAATTGACGTTGCCATCGCACATTAAACTGGTACTTATTACCAATGGCAGTCTGATGCATCGCCCACTTGTGCAGCAAGGACTGCGTCAGATGGCGCTTCTAAACGGTGAGGTATGGTTCAAGCTGGATCGAGCAAGTCAGATAGGCATGCATGCTATCAATAGCACAGAGTCAAGTATGGAGAAGGTACACAACAATCTTGTTACTGCGATTTCATTGTGCCCGACCTGGTTGCAAACCTGCTGGTTTGCTGTGGATGGCAATGCACCTGCCAAGCAAGATGAAGAAGATTATCTGGGTTTTATTGCTGGGCTGTTAAGCGACAATATCCAGCCTCAGGGTGTATTACTTTACACACTGGCTCGCCCATCGTTGCAGCAAGAAGCTCAACACCTGTCATCTTTGCCTGAACAGCAGATGGAGGCTTTTGCCAATAGAATCAGGGAACTGGGTGTGATAGTGAAGGTATCTGTATAAGTGGCGGCATTGATTTTCACACTCAATTGCTTATATTTGGCTATGTCACACACGCTGGTTGAAAATCACTAACATATTGATTATATTGAATATTTTATTCGTAGCGCTAATTTTAATTTATTTAAAATAAATGAGTTGTGAATTAAATCCGACACCCCGCAGGGGTTCTTGTCCTATGCGAAGCAGAGCGTAGTGTAGGGGGCTGCTAGGTAAATTTGCTATCGAGCCACATTGAGAGTTACAAGCAGATATGAAAAATGGCGATTCTCCAGAATCGCCATTTTTCATATCAGTATACGGCATAAAATTGTTTTAGCCTTCTTTGCCATTGAAGCAATCAAATCCAGGCTAAAAGGCGCTTTCGGGCAGTCTACCGCAACCTGAAAGTGTTCAGTATTAAATCTGTAACATGCTGATGTTATTAAACAATTTGGCGGAGAAGGGGGGATTCGAACCCCCGTTGGGATATTATCCCAAACACGCTTTCCAGGCGTGCGCCTTAAACCACTCAGCCACCTCTCCGAAGGGCGCGCAGGATAAACCAGAACGCGTCTTACTGCAACTTTTTATCAAACCATGTCGCGCCACTTGCGCATTGCTGTAAATACAGCCAAGTCGTCGTTTGCGGGTAGTTTGATGCCATAGTGCTGTTCTATGTGACGGATGATTTCAGGTTCATTGCAGCGCAGGAATGGGTTGGTGGCTTTTTCCAATCCAAGTGTGGATGGCAAAGTTGGTTTATCTTGTGCGCGTAAAGCATGTGTGTCTTGTGCTCTTTGTTTGAGTATTGTATTGCTGGGCTCGCACATAAGCGCAAAGGGTAAATTCAATTCGGTGTACTCGTGGGTGCAATAAACTAGCGTGTCGTCAGCTTGAGCGGCAAGTCGTTGCAGGGACTTGTGTAGTTGTGTTGGTGTGCCTTCAAATATTTTCCCGCAACCGCAGGTGAACAGGGTGTCACCGCAAAACATGCCGCCATCCCACAGGTAGGCAATATGGCCGAGGGTGTGTCCCGGAATATCAATTACATTCGCTCTAAAATTTAACTGGCTAAATTCAACCACATCACCTTCACCCAGCGGGTTTGTGAGGTAAGGTATTTTTTCTCTTCGTGGCCCGTACACCGGGGTGTTATATAATTCGACCAGATCCTTGATGCCACCGATATGGTCACGATGATGATGGGTGATTAGAATGGCATTCAGCTTGAGTTGATGTTTATCCAGATAGTCGCATACCGGGACAGCATCACCGGGATCGACCACGATGGCATCGTGTTCATTGTGAACGATCCAGATGTAGTTATCTTCAAATGCAGGGATGGGGAAAATTTTCATGGTTCAGTGTAACGTTTCATTATGTCAATTTCCACAACTTTAAGCGATTGGTTTGCAACTGCGCAGGGTCAATATGTCTTGACGCGTGAGCGGATATTTTTTGATGGCTCAGTGACTGATATATTTGGCTTTAATGCGGTGCAATTTGGGTTGCCGCAACATGATTTGTTGCACGGCAGCCGCATCCCTTTGCATATCATGGCTGGCAAGGAAGCAGGGGTGCATGTGTGGCTGGAGGCAGAGGAGTTGCCGTTCGAGACCGGTAGCATTGATTTGGTGTTGCTGCCTCATATTCTGGAATATAGCGCGCATCCGCACCAGATATTGCGCGAAGTTGAACGTGTGTTGCGGCCAGAAGGAAGCGTGATTATTAGCGGCTTTAATCCCTTCAGTCTGTGGGGTTTGCGGCGTGTGTTGGGGAATAAGAAAGGCTATCCGTGGTGCGGCAATTTCATTTCTTTGCTTCGGATAAAAGATTGGCTGGCTTTGCTCGGATTTGAGTTGGTTGCCGGACGCTTTAGCTGTTTTGCTCCCCCCTTTACTGGCTCCGCATTGCTGCAGCGTTCACAATGTATCGAACCGCTAGGAAACCGTTGGTGGGCTGTGGTTGGTGGCGTATATTTTTTACAGGCGAAGAAACGAGTGCCGGGGATGCGCTTGATTAAACCGAATTGGAATGGGCGGCTGGTGAGAAAATTACTGCCTGCGTCCGCAAAATTAAACAAAGATGTAATGCAGAAGCATACACAACAAGAAAATGACTAAAGAAATTGTAGAAATTTATACCGACGGGGCATGCAAGGGAAACCCCGGTGTGGGCGGGTGGGGCGCGTTACTGCGCACCAATGGCAAGGAGCGTGAAATGTGCGGCGGTGAAGCGCACACCACCAATAACCGTATGGAGTTGATGGGCGCGATTGCGGCACTGGAAGCACTGAAACGTCCGTGCCAGATTAGGCTGCATACCGATTCAAAATATGTACAGCAGGGCATCAGCGAATGGATACATGGCTGGAAACAACGTGGCTGGAAAACAGCAGCCAAACAGCCGGTCAAGAACGAAGACTTGTGGCGCAGGCTGGATGCGGCGACCAATATGCATCAGGTTGAATGGTTGTGGGTAAAGGGGCACGCGGGGCATATTGAAAATGAGCGTGCGGATGAACTGGCAAACCGTGGAATTGAAGAGTTTGTTAATAAACAAGTGGTTATATAATATGGTGTTTATATGAGACAGATCGTACTGGATACTGAAACTACAGGTCTTAATCCTAACCAGGGTCATCGTTTGGTCGAAGTTGCCGCAATTGAATTAAGCGATCGCAAAGTGACCGATCGAATGTTTCATCGCTATTTGAACCCTGAGCGTGAAATTGATGAAGGTGCAGCTTCAGTACACGGATTGACGCTGGACCGTTTGCAGGATGAACCAAAATTTGCAGAAATTGCCCCTGCCTTGCTGGAATTTATCAGCGGTGCTGAATTGATTATCCATAACGCGCCGTTTGATATGGGATTCCTAAATGCCGAGTTAACCCGAGCAGGCTTGCCGCTGTTGGAAAATCCGGTGATTGATACCTTGAAAGTTGCCAAGGATCTGCATCCGGGCAAGAAAAATAATTTGAATGCGTTATGTGATCGTTACCTGATCGACAATTCACGTCGTGTACTGCACGGTGCGCTGCTGGATACAGAGTTGTTGGCAGAGGTGTATCTGGCGATGACGCGAGGGCAAGAAAGCTTGCTAAGTGAAGAGGCTGACAGCCACAATGATCAAGCTGAACTTGCAAGCGCGGATACAGCACGCTTAACAGTGCGTGTTGTGCAAGCCAGCGAAGAAGAGTTAGTGCTGCATACCTTGCAATTGGCCGACATAGACAAGGCCAGCAAAGGTTCATGTTT
>JBCKTZ010000019.1:0-24214 GCA_038925245.1 Gallionellaceae bacterium | reverse complement strand
TCCGAAATACGTGAACGGGTATTTTCCGATTCAACCGCCAAGCATCGATTGGAAGAAATCCTGCATCCACTCATTCTTGCCCAGGCCAAGTCCCAAGCAAAGTCCCAGGCAGCATCCAGTCCAGCCCCCTATTTCATGCTGGTGATCCCCTTGCTATTCGAAACCGCTGACTACCAGGACTGGCTGAACCAAACCTTGACGGTAGACTGTTCGGAGCAAACCCAATTGGCCCGCGCCACTAAGCGAAGCGGCATGAGCGAACAGGCTGTGCATGCCATCATGGCGCAGCAATTATCCCGTTCAGAGCGCATAAAACGTGCAGATGATGCCATCCAAAACGATGGCACTTTACATGAGCTACGCCAGCAAATTGCACTATTGCACCAGCGTTATATTAACCTCGCCACAATAAGCAATTGACGCGATGAACTACACAATATATTGTGCGGTATTATTATCAGTCTGGCGACATTTTGAACAACGTGATTAACTACGAGTTTCCTCTAAACGAACGTGTACGCACTTTGCTGCGGCTTGAGGATTTATTTGCAAAAGTAGATGAGTTGATTAAAGGTGACGGCCCTTGTGATCACCATATGGCGCTTGCTGTGCTTTTCGAGATTCTTGAAGTTACGAGCAGGGGCGAATTAAAGTCAGATTTACTGCAAGAGCTGGAACGAAACAAACGCATCCTATCCGCTCTCCGCAACAATCCTGAAATTTCTGAAGATGCGCTGGAATCCATGCTGGGCAACATTGATACAGTCTCCGCTCAACTGTTGGCATTAAGTGGCAAGATTGGCCAACACATACGGGATAACGAATGGCTGACGCTCATCAAACAGCGGGCATGCATTCCCGGCGGCATGTGCGAATTTGATTTGCCCTCTTACCATTACTGGCAACATCAGGACGCCAGCGTACGGCGTCAGCACCTTGAATCATGGCTGGCGCCATTGTGCCCCATCAATGATGGCCTGAAAATTTTACTCAAACTGCTCAGGGAAAGTGGTAAAACTTATCTGTATACCGCTCATAAAGGCAGCTTCCAGCAAATGCAGGGCGGGCGCGTGGCGCAAATGCTACGTGTCACGCTGGACAAAAATTTGCCGTGCATTCCTGAAATAAGCGCCAATAAATATGCGCTGAACATCCGTTTCGTCGCTGCCGATTATGCCGCCAAACCCTCTCTCTATGATCAGGATGTAGAGTTTAAACTGGTCTTCTGTTAATTAGCATGCAAGCCAAAAAGCCAGCAATCGTTGCCTGTCCGCAGTGCGCTAAAGATGTCGTGTGGAATAAAGAGGTCAGTCCTTTTCGTCCTTTCTGTAGCGAGCGTTGCAAGTTGATTGATCTAGGACAGTGGGCTTCGGAAAGTTACAGTATTCCGGTTAATGAAAATCCGCCCAACGATTTTCCCAACAAAGAATAAGTCTCTGTCACACACACTGCTGGCAATCCACAATTGAATAAAGCTCCCCCGCCGCAAGCAGTGGGGGATTGTGTAGGGTGCGCCGTGCGCACCATGGTGCGTGTGACGCACCCTACCAAAATACGCCACTATGGGCAGGGGGATTACCCGAAAGTGATAGCATTCATTAAAATTTAAGCACTTTGCATATTTACGTAAGTGCTTGATTTTAAGCAATAATTTACTGTTGTTGGCATCATAAATTAACACTGGGGTAGCCAAGAATAATCACCAGGCCTGACGCAACAGCGCAATGCCATGCGCACCATGCTGCCACGCAATCTCCATATCCTGCTGCTGTAAACCGCCCAAAGCATAAACGGGTATCGAAGAAGACAGTGCCATCCTTGCAAATGCTTCCCAACCAAGATGCATCGCACCCGGATGACTTTTAGTCGGCAGCACCGGGCTTAACAACGCAAAATCCAGCTCCAATGCGGCTGCATGCTGCAACTCCTCCAGATTGTGACAAGAGGCACCACACAACTCAATATCCGGTCTGACCTTGCAGGCTGCCAACTGCGCACTAGTCATCTGCACACCATCTGCACCTACTTCCTTAGCCAAGGCTATATCCTCGTTAAGCAATACTCGTGCGCCAGTTGCATGCGCCATTTCAATGGCACGCAAAGCCAATCCGCGTAAATCTTCTCGCGTCCAGTTTTTTTCACGTATCTGAATCAAGCGTAGCCCCTTATTCAAGGCCAATTGCAAACGCTGAAGAAACACCTCTGTACCGAGTTCCGTTGCATTGCTGATTGCATAGAGATGGGGCAGTTGCAAGGCGCGCAGCACGTTAGTATTGGCTGGCAACACAGGCGAAACTGATATATTTCCACCAACCTGCCAGGAAAACTGTTGCCCCTCGTGCGGATGCGGTTCGCCTTTCCATTCAGTAACTCGAAAAAAATTCAGGCGCACTGTTGCATGGGGATAGGTGAAGATTCGCAGCAGCCAGGGGTAGGCGGTTGTTACTTCGATGCCCAACTCCTCATGTAGCTCGCGTACCAATGCATCGCGTGGTGTCTCACCTGACTCTACTTTGCCGCCGGGGAATTCCCAGTAACCGGCGTAATCTTTGCCGGTCGGGCGTTGAGCTAACAGGAAGCTGCCGTCTGATTTTTGCAGGACGGCAACGGCGACTTCTACGATTTTTTTATTTGAGCTGTTCAAGATTTTGCGTACGTTTGAGTTATATATTCAGAGATAAAAACAACTTCGCCGGGGTAGCCGGCAGCTAGTCACTTTTCTTGCTTCGCCAAGAAAAGTAACCAAAAGAAGGCGACCCACAGCCGCGCCAGCCTACGGCTTCCTTCGGTTGAATGCCTCCGTCGGGCGGCTGCGGAACTCGCACTACGTGCTCAAACAGTCCTCGCCGACATCCCCCGATGGAGGCACTCACCCTCAGTGGCGCAGATGGGGGGAGGAAAAGCATAATTCAAAATCAAAAACATGATGCCGCGCTAACGCCGCATCATGTTAAATGCAATACCTGACTCTGATGGCAAACACCATCAGGCAACTATGTGCCCATAGCGGACTGTGACTGAATTTTGACGGCAGTCTGCAATCGGCCATAGCTGCCTGTCATCGCTAGGTATATGAACTTCTGCTGCCGGCCCAAACGAGACGGTCGCGAACGTCTACTATCCGTCAACCCCATTATTAGTACTGAATCGGCAACAACGTACCCGCAGAGTGAGGCCATACAACAAATCAAGCTTCATCAAATTTCGTCTTATTAAATAACAGAAACTAAAAAATTAGAATGCAGTTGTTTGTTTTCCAATTTCCGTCAACTCTGCTGTCAAAAGGCGCTTGGCATCACCTATAGATTCTTTCTTTAGTGGGATTCCACAGATTAGTATTGTATTTGCAGTATTGTTAATTCCATTTTTAAAAACTGATCTTTTGATTTCAATTTTATCGGATGGATAACACAAAAAACCAAATTTAAGGTCAGACTTACTAAAGGATGAATATGCAAGTATTTGATGAAGGTCGTGCCTATGTTCTGCTTTTAAACTATCACCTTTGTCATATTTGTTATAAAGGTGGGACTTATATTTGGCATCAATGAATATTAACGTGCTGTCCTTTTGATACACGGCGTCGGGTTCAATATGTTTCAATTCCCATGAATAGTGTTTTGAAGACCTTGAGTGAAATTTAAAGTTGGAAAAAAGCCTACCCCCAGTTTCCTTGGCAACTTCCTTAAAAATATGTTGCACAAATTTCTCAAAAACATCAGAAAAATTAACTCGCCAAGCAGTGCTTTCAATAAAGTTGGAATTCAATATCTTGTTGGCTTGTGACTTGCAACTTCTAATATTTGGATTGTCTGATAGTTTGATTAGAATTTGGTTAGTAACAAGCGGTCTATGGAAGTACAATTTTTCGTCTAGGTATGCTAGCCTTACTGAAAGCGTATTTTTGATTCGCAAAGGTGTGCTGGGCGAAAGTAATTCAGCCTTGCAAATATCAAAAACATACCTTATTTCTGAAAATTCTTTATGAAACTCACTTAATACATTTGTTCTGATTGGAAACTTTGTATGGTTCTCTATTTTTCCAATATTGTTTACATACTTTGCCCAGTTAACTTGACCTGATGGTTGATTTTTAACACGCTCAACGTTATCAAATTTCCTCCATGGGGTTTGAACAAGTTGTTCAATGGATGATATAAACTTCAATGCCTCAAGATAAAGTGGTGGCCTAAAATTTCTACCTGAGGCTAAGGGTAAACTGTCAGCAACTTGAGGACTTATTTCCGTTCCTAATAAGTTTAGGATTTCAATGTAGTCTTCAAATCTATTCTGCCCAGAGAATCTAGGCATTACAACAAAGTCACCAATCTGCTTACCCGTGTCTGATCCTCTCAGCGGTATCGTTCCAACAAACTCAGATGAACGAAATGCCAGTGAAGCGCTTTGGTCGGAACCTACAATATATGGGTGAACACCCAAGAAGTTAAAAAGATTAGAGTTGTAGTCAATAAATTTTTGGAGATATTGTCCAATGTATCGTTTGTCTGCCGATTTGAACCATTTTTTTTGCAAAGACAGACCGCTTAACAATGCTGACTTCTCAGTCAGGCAGGGGATTTCACAAAAGACATCCATCGTCTTACTCATTCAAATAGCGATTTATGAATTCTTTTTGAAAAATAGGCATTAAATTCTTCCTTGGCATTCCTTACGAGACCTTCTTGAAGATACTCTCTGATCAACGGAAATATTTCATATTGGATTCTATTCTTCATCTCCTCATCGGTTGACGCAATAAAATATCCTTGACCTGGCTGTAATGAAAGTTCATTGCTTGATGCGTACCAGTCAAATATTCTGTTAATTTCAAAAAAATCTTCTTTGTGAAAATTGGCGAATTCAATTGATTTTGGTTTTAAGGTGTACCAAGCAAATCTTCTTCTCAAGGCGAAGTCCACAACGGCAAGACTTCTATCTGCAGTATTCATGGTTGCGATAACATAAAAATTATCTGGTAGTTTGTTAATATTAAAGCCCGGAGAGATTTCAATTGCAACATTTGATTTGTCCATTTTGTGTTCAAACAAATAGAAAATCGGGCCTAATACATTTGAAAGGTTAGCTCTGTTAATTTCGTCAATTATCAACAACACCTTTTCGTTGGGATTGCTTACTGCATATTTTAAGGACTCGGCAAAACATCCCAACTTCTCAACGTAACTCAGAGTATTTTTATTAACGTCTGGTTTTATTCCGTAAATAAAATCAGAGAAACTTGTCTCAGCATGAAATTGTGTAAAAAATATTTTGGCGTTAATATTCTCTGCTACTACCTTTGCGGCTCTTGTTTTACCTGTGCCTGGAGGCCCTTGTAAAACGATAAATTTTCTTTCATTCAATAACGCTTTAATTTCATCTGCGTCATTTACTTCATCAGATTTTAAAAATGGTTCAAGCGCTTTTGATATAGCATTCCTATGCTCCTTATTTGATGCCCAATTGCGCAACGTTGCATATCCTGCAACAAACGCAGCTAGCAATTCCCTACCTTCATCGCTTTCTACATCATTAACAATTTGGCAGACAGGTAAAACTTTCGTATAGGTTTTGATTGTGTTCTTGATGTGTTGTAAGTCTTGAGAACCTGCAAACGATTTTGGCAGGCTAGTTTCAATGTCTGAAAAGTCTGATTTACAGAATCCTTTTTCGTTTACTAACTTTGAGAATAGTCTCCTGAGACCTGGATATGTAGCGAGTTCATAATCATTCTTAAATCCACTTGAACCGATGCCTAAACATATCATCCATGGCTTATTTTCTTCATTTGGAAATATGGTCAGTGAAAAATCGTGAAAGGGGCCGGATGCCTCTTCTTCAGGGTGTATAAATCCAAAATAGGCACCGTTATCCTTTAAAGCATCTATACCTGTGTTATTCCGTGCAACAAAAGGCTTATTAAATTCGTTGTCAGTCCTAGCGCCGAATTGCTCTGCCTTAAGCAGTATAAATTCTCTTATGCTTTCTATGCTCATAGTATTTAATATGTAACGTTGAGTTGTATCTATCTGATAAGGTATGTAAAAATTAGCGTTACATCTTATACGAAATACTCAATTATTGGACAAAAAGGTACAACGACTTGTGACTGACCGGTATCGGGCAGCATGATTGAGAACAGTAACCGTCAGCAATTGTCACGGAGCAGAAGTTCATATACCTAGCGATGACAGCCAGCTATTGGGACATAGCAGTCTTTCGTCATAAATAAAATCCTGCACAATCTAACATGAACCATTTGGGTCTTTTCTTGCATGAAACATGATGCCGCGTTTTTGCGGCATCATGTTTTGTTTTTTGAATTTTGCTTTACCTCCCCCATCTGCGCCACTGAGGGTGGATGTCTCCATCGGGGGAAGTCGGCGAGGACTGTCTGAGCACGTAGTGCGAGTTCCGCAGCCGCCCGATGGAGGCATTCAACCGAAGGAAGCCGTAGGCTGGCGCGGCTGTGGGCGGACTTTCTTTGGTTACTTTCTTTGGCCGTTCAAAGAAAGTGACTAGCGGCCGGCTACCCCGGCGAAGTTGATTGGTTCTAGCAGCCTGTCGGACTTAGACGTGTCATTTAACATAACATATTGATTGTATTGAATATTTTATTCGTCGCAGCAATCCGAATATCTTTATAAATCAATAAGTTGCGAGTTAAGTCCGACAGGCTGCTAGTGTAGTGCTTCATAGTTAATGCAACTTATGGGCACCTCTAAAAATGCCGTCGTCCCCGCGAAGGCGGGGAACCAGATGCTTGATTAGACTGGATTCCCGCCTTCGCGGGAATGACGAAATGTGAATTTTTAGAGGTGCCCATAAGTTGCATTAACTATGAAGCACTACACTAGCCTAAACACTCAACGCACTCGCCCCACCCAATCCCTCGCAAACTGCCCCGCCACTCTCCCACTCCTAGACCCCCGCATCAACGCCCACTGCAACGCCTCACGTCTAGTCTCCTCATCAAACGGCAATCCACCCAACTGAAGCACCCAGTGCGCTGCAATAGTGAGATATTCATCCTGCGTGAATGGATAGAACGACACCCAAAGACCAAAACGCTCCGACAGCGAAATCTTCTCTTCCACGCCTTCTGACGGATGCACCTCGTCGCCTACATATTTGGTAGCGAGATTCTCCTGCATGTACTCCGGCATCAAATGACGTCGGTTAGAAGTCGCGTAGATCAGCAGATTATCGGACAGCGCCACCACCGAGCCATCGAGAGTGGCTTTCAAGGCCTGGTAGCCAGGCTCTGCATCGTTAAAGGACAGGTCGTCGCAATACAGAATAAAACGTTCTGTGCGAGCACTTACTAGCTCGATGATCTCGGGCAGATCAGCCAAGCCTTCCTTACCGATCTCGATGAGGCGCAGGCCTTGAGGGGCGTATTCGTTGAGCAACGCTTTGACCAATGAAGACTTGCCTGTACCACGTGCGCCGGTGAGCAGCACATTGTTGGCGGGCTTGCCTTGCACAAACTGGCGCGTGTTTTGTTCGACCCGTTGCTTCTGTTGGGCTATGTCTTGCAGGTCTGCGAGCGTAATTTTATGCAGATGATGCACCGCATGCAGCGCACCGCTGCCGTTGCGTCGCTGCCAGCGAAAGGCATGTGCGGTATCCCAGCCTGGCACAGCTCTGTATGTTTCAGGCAGCATGCTTTCCAAACGTGCCAGCAAACCTTCGGCGCGGGTGAAGAATTGATCTAGTTTATCCATGTAAGTGAACCAAGGCTCCAGATTTCACAGTTAAAAAATTTGTGGCGTTATCTAGAAAAATTCGTTAATAAAGCACCCCGCAGCAACGGGCAAACAGCGGGGGATTATGTGCGTCACACGCACCCTGCCAAAATACGACACTAGTGGCGGGAGATTTACCCGCAAGCGATTCAATATCAAATCAAAACGCATTGCTCATAAATAACGTTACTTAATAAATAAAATATTCAATATAATCAAGTACTTATATAAATACAGTTACAAGCCAATTTGGCCACTCAACTGCGATAACTGGCGTTGATTTTGACGTAGTCATAGGAAAAGTCGCAGGTCCATACTGTTGCCGTTGCCGCACCTCTATCCAGCTCAACACGGATAGTGATGTCACTTTGCTGCATGATGCGTTGACCATCTTCCTCGCGGTAGCTGGCAGCGCGGCCACCCTGCTCTGCCACCAGCACGCTGTCCAGATACATTTTGATGCGCTGCACATCCAGATCGGCAACACCTGCATATCCTATCGCGGCAAGGATACGCCCGAGGTTGGGGTCAGATGCAAAGAAGGCGGTCTTAACCAGAGGCGAACGTGCAACCGCATAGGCAATCTGCTTGCACTCGGCCGCATTTTTGCCTCCCTCAACCTTGACCGTGATGAATTTGGTGGCGCCTTCACCATCCCGCACTATGGCTTGCGCCAGTATAGTGGCGACTTCAGTCACCACTGCTTGCAACTGCTTGAACGCCTCACTACCCGCGTCGTTGATTGCGATTGCGCCACTTTTGCCAGTGGCAATCAGCATCAGCGCGTCATTGGTTGAGGTGTCGCCGTCAACCGTGATGCAGTTAAAGGAAGCATCACTGGCCTGGCTGACCATCTGTTGCAAAACGGATTGGGAAACCGCCGCATCGGTGGCGATGTAACCCAGCATGGTCGCCATGTTGGGGTGGATCATGCCTGAACCCTTGGCGATGCCGGTTACGGTGACTGTTACACCGCCCAATTTTATTTGACGCGACACAGCCTTGCCGACAATATCCGTGGTCATGATGGCCTGCGACGCAGCTAACCAGTTGTCCGCTTTCAGATTGGCAACGCAGCCGGGCAAGCCCGCCACGACACGCTCAACGGGCAAGGGTTCCATGATCACACCGGTGGAAAATGGCAACACCTGCTCAAGTGTACAACCCAACAATTTGGCGACTGCGATACAGGTAGCACGTGAATTTTCCAATCCCGCTTCGCCCGTTCCCGCATTCGCGTTACCGGTGTTAACCACCAGTGCGCGTATGCCCTTGCCGGAAGCCAGATGTTGTTTCGCTACTATCACCGGCGCGGCGCAAAAACGGTTCTGCGTGAACACCCCAGCAACCGTCGCTTGCGGATCAATTTGCATCACCAGCAAATCCTTGCGATTGGGTTTCTTGATGTTGGCTTCGGTCGTACCCAAAAGTACGCCATTGATCGGAAGTAAATCCGTTGCCACCGGAGATGTGAGATTTACTGGCATTTGTTTCTACCTTTTATTTTCCAGAATGATTTTCATTCTTGATGTAATTTAGGAGATACAACTATAGGAGCGGCTGTTAGCCGCGATGCTTTTTAATACAGAAAATCGCGGCTAACAGCCGCTCCTACAAGCTGATCTATTAAGGCAACTAAAACTAATATCTGCCGCCTGTGCGGTGTATATAATTTGTCATCTCAACCGACTGCATATTCATGCGTCGCACAATGCCGTGTACATGCCGCACAATTCCGCGCATCACGTAGTAGACAATCGCTGGATTGCTGTTGAGCAGGCTTTCAAAACGTGCTCGCTCCAGCAATATCACCTTGCTGTCTTTTTTTACCTGCACGGTTGCGCTGATCTGCGTCGTATCGCCGCCGACAAATGTGATGATTCCGGCAATATCGCCCGGCTGCAATAAATGCAGGGTGGCTTTTTCTCCCTTCACTGCTGCAGTTGCTTCAACTTCACCCGTAGCCAAGATCATTAACGTTTTCTCCAGCTTCTGATCGCCCGGTCGCATCAAAAATTCACCCGCCTTGTAATCATGCACCGTCATGATACTTGCCAGTGCTTCAATTTCGGCATCGCGCAACTCTGAAGTCAAATCAGAACTTTGTAAAACTGTCAGAATCAATTCATCCGTTGTCATTGGTATATTCCCTTTAAAAAATCCAGGCACCTCTAAAAATCCAAACTCCGTCGCGATACTGCGTTACTCATACCCTAAAGGGCACAAGAACATCTTCGAGGTGAAATTTTATCGCTCACATATTAAAATATATGCTGCGCGTTAAAATTTAATTCGCGCCTTGTCTCGCTTAGGATTTTGAATTTTTAGAGGCGCCTTTAACTCAACTTACCATGGCACTGTTTGTACTTTTTTTCCGAACCGCAGGGGCAAGGATCGTTACGTCCGACCTTTTCGCCGCTGCGCACAAATGGAACTGTTTCTGCATGTTCTGCTGCTTCATTTTGCCCGAGCGCCTCTTCGTAATCGGCATGGTGATACTGAACATTGGACGGAGCCTGCGGCGCTTCTGCAGCCTCAATATCCTGTTCGCTGCGGATCTGCACATTCATTAAAGTCTGGGTCACGTAGCTCTTGACGCTCTCCAGCATGTTTGAAAACAGATCGAATGCTTCGCGTTTGTATTCCTGCTTTGGATTCTTTTGGGCATAACCACGCAGATGGATGCCTTGCCGCAAATGATCCAGCGCCCCCAGATGCTCGCGCCAATGGGTATCCAGACTCTGCAGCATGACCAGACGCTCATATCTGTGCATTACTTCGCCGCCCACTTGGTCAACTTTGGCCTGATACTGTTGCTGTGCTGCTGCCAGTATGCGCTCTCGCAACCCCTGTTCGTCTATAGTTTTATCCTGCTCCAGCAATTGCGCCAGCGGCAGATGCAACTGGTATTCCGCGATCAATGCTTTTTCCAAGCCTGCTACATCCCACTGCTCTTCCATGCTTTCCGGCGTGATATATTCACTGCTGGTGCGCAGCAAAACACTGTCGCGCATCGCCGCAATGGTCTCGGAAATATCCACGCTGTCCATCAGCTCATTGCGCTGCTGATAAATGACTTTGCGCTGGTCGTTGGCGACATCATCGTATTCGAGAATCTGCTTGCGCATGTCGAAGTTGCGCGCTTCTACCTTGCGCTGCGCATTTTCAATGGCGCGCGTAACCCAGCTATGCTCGATCGCCTCGCCTTCAGGCAGCTTGAATTTGTTCATGATCGCAGCCACACGATCCGAGGCAAAGATACGCAGCAATGGATCTTCCAGCGACAGATAAAAACGGCTGGAACCGGGATCGCCCTGACGTCCCGCACGACCACGCAACTGATTATCCACGCGCCGTGATTCATGACGCTCGGTACCGATAATATGCAAGCCGCCACTGGCAACAACCTGATCATGCACCGGTTGCCATTCAGTGCGCAATTGTGCAATTTTCTGCGCGCGTGTTGCATCGTCCAGCGACGCATCCATACGCACTACTTCAATCGGCTTTTCCACGTTGCCGCCCAGCACGATGTCGGTTCCACGGCCCGCCATATTGGTTGCAATCGTCACCATCTTCGGACTACCCGCCTGGGCAATAATTTCTGCTTCACGTGCATGCTGCTTTGCATTCAGCACCTGGTGCGGCAACTTCTCCTTCTCCAGCAAACCAGACAATAACTCCGAGGTTTCAATCGACGTGGTACCGACCAGCACCGGTTGGCCACGCTGATAGCAATCACGAATATCAATGATCACCGCTTGGTATTTCTCCTTAGTGCTCAGAAAGACCTGATCCATCATGTCGGCACGGATAGTCGGACGGTGCGGCGGCACGATCACCGTTTCCAAACTATAAATCGATTGAAATTCGAATGCCTCAGTATCTGCGGTACCGGTCATGCCGCTCAACTTGTTATACATGCGGAAGAAATTCTGGAAGGTGATGGCCGCGAGGGTTTGGTTCTCTTTCTGAATCGCCACGCCCTCCTTGGCTTCTACCGCTTGATGCAGGCCGTCAGACCAGCGCCGTCCCGGCATCATGCGCCCAGTAAATTCATCAACAATGACCACTTCACCATCCTGCACCACGTAGTTTTGGTCGATGTGATACAGGACATGGGCTTTCAAGGCCGCATATAGATGGTGTATCAGGGTGATATTCGCCGGGTCATACAAGCTGCCACCGGCAGGCAGCAACTCTGCCTTTGCCAACAGCTCTTCTGCGTGTTCATGCCCAATTTCAGTTAGAAGTATCTGGTGATTTTTTTCATCAACGCTGTAGTCGCCTGGGCCCTCTTCATCTCCCTCCTTCTGACGCAGCAAATGCGGAACCAGTTTATTCATTCTGGTATACACGTCCACATTATCTTCGGCTTGCCCGGAAATAATCAACGGCGTACGCGCTTCATCGATCAGGATGGAGTCCACCTCGTCTACAATCGCAAAATTTAATCCTCGCTGAAAACGCTCGTTGGCCTCAGTAGCCATGTTGTCGCGCAGATAGTCAAAGCCGTATTCGTTATTAGTGCCATAGGTGATATCTGCGGCATAAGCAGACTGTTTGTCGGCATAGTCCATTTGCGACAGGATGACGCCCACTGAAAGCCCCAGAAAACGATATAACTTTCCCATCCACTCCGCATCGCGCCTGGCCAGATAATCGTTTACGGTTACAACGTGTACGCCCTTGCCTGACAATGCATTCAAATAGGCGGGTAGTGTTGCCATCAGAGTCTTGCCTTCGCCGGTGCGCATCTCGGCGATTTTGCCGTAATGCAGCACCATGCCGCCGATCAACTGCACATCAAAATGGCGCATTTGCAATGCACGTCTGCTGCCTTCACGCACCACGGCAAACGCTTCCGGCAACAAGTCATCCAGTTTTTCACCCTGCTGCACACGCTGTCTGAAAGATACTGTCTTGGCACGCAACTCATCATCAGTCAGCGCCTCGATTTGCGCTTCAAGTGAATTTATTAAAATTACTGTCTGGCGATATTGTTTAAGCAGGCGATCATTGCGGCTACCGAATACACTTTTAAGCAAATTGGAAATCATGTTCTAAATTTTCTTCTCTAATGACAACTTATCTGGGACGATATATTCTGAAGGCACCTCTAAAAATCCAAACTCCGTCGCGATACTGCGTTACTCATGAAATTTTATCGCTTACATATAATACATATGCTGCGCGTTAAAATTTCATTCGCGCCTTGTCTCGCTTAGGATTTTGAATTTTTAGAGGCACCCTGAAGGATATATCCGGACTACTTGGTAAATAATAAAAAAGGTGAGGCCAGTCGTTAATACACCTCACCCCTGCATAAAATCAACAATTACTAACTTGCGTTACCTTGCAAGAACCGTCTAGAATCATATTCATGATTCATTAACCTCAATAAATTTCCACCACCTTGACGCAACGACTGAATTCATATTTCTCATCCAGCCCCGAGCTGCGCCAAATAGCTGGCAAAGTACGGCAACTTCGCGCATATCAAACACATTATGCACAAGTTGCCCCACCTTCGTTACTGCGCTCCAGCCAAGTCCTGCTGATTGAACAGGGCATTTTGACTTTGGCAGCAAATAACAGCGCCGTTGCCGCCAAACTTCGTCAAATGACGCCAGAATTGATCGAGCAGCTTCAGCTACACGGCTGTGAGGTTACTGGAATTCAAGTCAGGGTGCAAGTTACCTTGCCGCCGAACGCGCGCCCAGCAACCCCTGCCACACTGAGTACCCACGGGAAACAGCAGTTAATTGAACTGGCTGCAAGCTTGAACGATTCACCATTCAAAAGCGCCCTGCAACGGCTGGCAGAAAAAAACAAGGCCAAGTAACTGGCTGATCATGGGAAATTTGTTCTCAACTTAACTACTGGATTATTATTACTTACACGCTGCACTAGGGTGTTCCCGCGCCCACCTGTGGGAGAGGGAACACCCTAGCAGTTTCTGGGATTTGGATGCGCAGATCAATTTAACATATTGATTATATTGAATATTTTATTCGTAGCGCCAATTTTAATATCTCTATAAAACAGTTGCTTGGGAGTTAGGTCCGATACCCTGCAGGGGTTCTTGTCCTATGCGAAGCAGAGCGTAGTGTAGGAGACTGCTAGCAGAAACTTCATGTTTCAGTACGGTACGTTTCAAGCTGCCTGCAACTGCATGCGCAAGAAATCCGGCGCTTCTTCATTTTTGTCGAAAGTGACAAACTCCCAAGCCTGTTCATCGGCAAGCAAGGCACGCAGCAAGGCATTGTTTAATGCATGGCCGGACTTGTAGCCTGAAAATGCACCAATTAAAGGATGTCCCAGCAAATATAAATCGCCAATCGCATCCAGCACCTTATGTTTGACGAACTCATCATCCGAGCGCAAGCCGTCAGGATTCAGTACGCGATATTCGTCCATCACAATGGCGTTATCCAGATTGCCGCCGAGTGCCAATCCCTGTGAACGCATGTATTCAACCTCCTGCATAAAACCGAAGGTACGTGCACGGCTCACTTCTTTAATATAGGAATGCTCTCCCAAATCCACGGTGACTTGCTGTTTGGTATTGGCAAACACCGGATGCGAAAAATTAATGGTGAAGTTCAACTTGTAACCATTGTATGGGTCGAAGCGCACCCACTTGTCACCGTCCTTGACCTCCACCGTTTTGATGATGCGGATAAATTTCTTTGCCGCCGATTGCTCCATAATTCCCGCAGACTGGATCAGGAAGATGAAGGTACCGGCGCTGCCATCCATGATGGGTATTTCAGAGCTATTCAACTCGACAATGGCATTGTCGATGCCCAAGCCTGAAAATGCAGACATCAAATGCTCAATAGTTGCTACCCGCGCACCATCCGCCTCCAGGCAGGTTGAAAGCCTAGTGTCATGCACCGCGTGCGCCTCTGCCTTGAGCTTGACCACAGGAATCAAGTCCACACGATGAAATACAATGCCGTGATTGACAGGCGCAGGCCGCAAGGTCAATGACACCTTATCCCCGGTATGCAATCCAACGCCGGTCGCTTGCACCAAATTTTTCAATGTGCGTTGCTTAACCATATCAAACTTCAGCCTTATTTAAACGGAACGTATTTTATCCTAGAAAAAGCAGTTCGATCCGCAGATTACACAGATTAGATTGATTATCAAGCAGATACAACATTAATCATGGTCACCAATTTGGTGATTCTGGTAATGCATATAACTCTTTGTTTAATCTGCGTGAATCTGCGTGAATCTGCGTGAATCTGCGTAATCTGCGGACAAAAGCCGTTTTTAGGTTAATCGGCTTGTTTACGCAGGAATGAAGGAATATCCAACATTTCCACCCCCGATTGCTTCATTGCCTCTACCGTAGCTTCGCGATGGCGCATGGTACGCATCACCGCCGGCATTTCCAATGCGCCATAATCCACCCCAACTGCATCATACGTTCCAGTGCGCTGTAGCGGCTGCTCGTAGACCAACACCGGCTTCTGCTGATTGACACGAGGCTTGCCCAGGCCTGTTGCCACGATGGTGACGCGCAATGCATCACCCATATTCTCGTCAAACACCTGGCCTACAATCACGGTTGCATCATCCGCTGCCACGCCGCGCACGCAATCCATTACTTCCCTGTATTCACGCATGGTGAAATTTGTACTGGCGGTGATATTTACCAGCACCCCGCGTGCGCCGGACAAATCCACGTCTTCCAGCAACGGGCTGGACATCGCGCTGCTTGCCGCTTTCTGTGCCCTGTCGGTGCCTGAGGCCGTTGCCGAGCCCATCATCGCCATGCCGTTTTCCGACATCAGGGTTCTAACGTCAGCGAAGTCCACATTGATCATGCCATCCACATTGATCACCTCGGCAATCCCCGCCACTGCGCCTTGCAATACGCCATTGGAAGCGCGATAGGCATCGATCAGCGTGGTGTCTTCGCCCAGCACCGTCATCAATTTTTCATTGGGTACAATGATCAGCGAATCGACGAATTCAGCCAGCGCCTCTATGCCCGCCTGTGCAAGCTGCATGCGCCTGCGCTCATGTTCAAACGGCTTGGTCACGACCGCCACCACCAGTATGCCCAACTCCTTGGCAATTTGCGCCACCACCGGAGCAGCGCCAGTGCCCGTACCGCCACCCATGCCGGCAGTAATGAACACCATATCGACCCCCTTCAACATTTCGGTAATCAGCTCACGATCTTCCATTGCCGCCGCTTTACCTACTTCGGGCTTGGCTCCGGCACCCAGCCCCTTGGTGAGTGTTTTGCCTATCTGCAACTGCACAGTTGCCTTGCTCCCCCTCAGTGCTTGCGCATCGGTATTGATCGCAACAAATTCCACACCATGTACTTCCTGTTCGATCATATGATTGACTGCATTACCACCGCAGCCACCCACTCCTATAACCTTGATCACAGCACCTTGTGGTTGAGCATCCATTATTTCAAACATAATTGTTTCTCCCTGTGAATTTAAAAACCAGCCAAATTACAAACCGCACAAATACCCACACTCTTTCAATACTCAGTTCACCTTAAAAATTCTTCTGCATCCAAGCCTTCATACGCGCCAGTACATCACCCAACGAAACCGACTGCATGCGTGCCACCGCATCACGTTGCTGTTGTTCAATACCGTAATGCAGTAATCCGATGGCAGTGGCAAAACGCGGTGTTTTAACTACATCAGCCAAACCGCCCACATAACGCGGCAATCCCAAGCGAACCGGCATATGGAAAATTTCCTCACCCAGCTCAACCATCCCCTGCATCGCACTGCTGCCGCCAGTGATGACAATGCCGGAAGAGAGCAGCTCTTCAAATCCGCTGCGGCGCAACTCAGCCTGCACCAGCGAATAAAGCTCTTCCACACGCGGCTCAATCACTTCCGCTAGGGTCTGGCGCGACAGCATGCGTGTGCCGCGATCGCCCACTCCAGGCACTTCTATCGGCGCATCGCTGGCCAATTGACGCAAGGCGCAGCCATACTTGATCTTGATGTCTTCCGCATCCTTGGTTGGCGTGCGCAACGCCATTGCAATGTCATTTGTGATCTGGTCGCCCGCAATCGGTATCACTGCTGTATGACGTATCGCGCCGCCGGTAAATATCGCCACATCGGTGGTGCCGCCACCAATATCCACCAGACATACGCCCAGCTCTTTCTCGTCATCCGCCAGCACTGCCTTGCTAGATGCCAGTGGCTGTAAAATCATCTCACTTACTTCCAGCCCACAGCGATGCACGCACTTCAAAATATTCTGAACTGCTGCTACTGCACCGATCACGATATGCACCTCAACTTCCAGCTTCATGCCGCTCATGCTCAGCGGCTTCTTGATGCCTTCCTGGCCGTCGATGGTGAATTCCTGCTCGATAACGTGCAGCGTTTGCTGATCGCTGGGCAGACTCAGCGAACTGGCGGTTTCCACCACGCGGTCGATGTCCGCCTGCGTTACTTCCTTATCCTTGATCTTAATCATGCCCTTGCCATTGGCGCCTTTGATATGGCTGCCGGCAATTCCGGTAATAACCGTAGTGATTTTGCAATCTGCCATAAGTTCAGCAGCTTCCAACGAGCGCTGAATAGCGCCGACCGTCGCATCAATATTGACTACCATGCCTTTTTTCATGCCCGATGAATCGTGCATGCCAATGCCTATTATCTCAAGCGTGCCTTCCGGCAAAATTTCACCGACGATAGTCACAATCTTGGACGTGCCAATATCCATACCGACAATTATGTTCTTGGCATCCCTGTTAATTCTCATCGCTGCCCCCTCTATACTTTGCTTGCTGAATTGTTTCTCGCTTCATTTTTCACTCCTACCAAGCTGCCAGGCAAGAGACTGGCAGCAAAACCATTTCGATAACGCAAATCCACATAACTCACCTTGCGCGCCATCATCGCCAGACTGTAGGGATACACCGCAACAAAACGTGCTAAGCGCTGTTGCATCTGCTCGCGCCCCAATTCCAGCGTCATGCCGTTATCAAGTTGCAATTGCCATGCAAAGCGCGGCGATAAATTTATTTTCGTAATACTTCTCTGCAACTCTCCAAGTTGCTGGCTTAGCGCTACATACATTCCGGCGACCTCCATTGAAGTGTCCGGCTCCCCGATAAAATCCGGCAACAACAGCTTGCTTTTCCCCGCAAACACCTCGCCATAGGTATTGACCAAATCCGTATTATTCCAGCGCGCCATGGGCACATGTTCTTCCAACGTCACTTCTAGACCCCATGGAAAGTGCCGCCGCACACTGACCTTGCGCACCCAGGGCAGCTGTTCGAAGGTACGACGTGTTTGCTCCAGATCCACAGTGAAGAAACTTCCGCCTACCGCCCGCTTAACCAACCTGCTCACTTGATTCACATCCACTTGCTGCGGCGTATTGGTCAATTTCACTGTACGCAATTTGAACAAGGGCAACTGTAAGGCATAGTTCATCACGCTGTATGCAAGCAGCAGCAAACTGCCAACGACCAGCATAATCGTCATGATGCGCAACAGATGCGGCTTATCCCACATATCCTCTCCCGAGCGTGTCTGTTGTCGCTTCACCTGCTTGCAGGTTCTTGTCCTCTGCGAAGCGACAGCGTAGTGGCGGAAACGTGAAAATCATTTTCTTATTCCCACCAGCCCCAATATATCCATCACTAATTGATCAAAACTTTTACCTGCAACGCGTGCAGACATCGGCACCAGACTATGATCCGTCATGCCCGGCGACGTATTTATTTCCAGCAAATACAACTTACCTGCTTCATCCTTCAAAAAATCCACGCGGCCCCAACCTGAACCACCAATGACCGCAAAAGCCTGCTGCGCCAAATGCTGCATCTCGGCTTCTTTTTCTGCCGACAAATCGCTAGGGCACAAATACTGCGTGTCATTGCGCACATATTTTGCCTCGTAATCATAAAACTCGGTAGCCGGCACTATCTTGATGACAGGCAATGCCCGTTCACCGAGGATGGCAACCGTGTATTCGCCACCGCCCACAAATTGCTCGGCAAGCACAATCGAATCATGCTTGGCAGCCTCTGCATAAGCGACTGGCAAATCAGCCACATTTTTTACCTTGCTGATACCGACGCTGCTACCCTCATTCGCAGGCTTCACGAACAGCGGCAATCCCAGTTGCTTCACCACTGCATCCCAGTCACTGGCTGGTGTCAGCAGGGCATAGTCGGGGATGGGCAAATTCATCGCCTGCCAGACCAGCTTAGTTCTAAATTTATCCATCGCCAGCGCACTCGCCATCACGCCGCTGCCGGTATAAGGTATACCCATCAACTCAAGTGCGCCCTGCACGGTGCCATCCTCGCCGAAGCGTCCGTGCAGGGCGATAAATACGCGCTGAAAACCCTGTTCCTGCAGTTCATGCAAGCCCCTTGTTGCTGGATCAAACGCATGCGCATCCACACCGCTACGCTGCAGCGCCGCCAGCACTGCAGCGCCGCTGTTGAGCGACACTTCGCGTTCGGCGGATTTACCGCCTAGCATCACGGCTACTTTTCCAAATTTTGTTATATTCTCTTTCATTCAAACCCTCAAACTTGCCACAGAGATCACAGAGGACACAGAGAAAACCGACACACCTCTCTGTGGTCTCTGTGTACTCTGTGGCTAAAATTATTTTTTATCGCCCACAATTCGCACTTCCGGATGCAAATCAATCCCCTTCTTATGCAATACAACCTCACGCACTTCGTTAATCAGATTTTCTATATCTGCCGCACTGGCGTTACCAAGATTCACGATAAAGTTGGCATGCTTTTGCGATACCTGTGCACCACCTATCGTCTTGCCCTTCAAACCGCTCGCCTCTATCAATCGCGCCGCATGGTCTCCTTGCGGATTGCGAAACACCGAACCCGCATTCGGCAGGTTCAAGGGTTGCGACTTGATGCGTTTACTCAGCAAAGATTTAATCTCTTCGCGTGCTTCTTCCCCGTCACCACCCACCAACTTGAACCATGCACCTGTAAAAATTTCAGCAGCGGCACTGGCATCCTTGCTTTTTAAATGCCGATACGCAATTTCATATTCGCCCGATTTGCGGACATGCAACTTACCTTCACGATCAACCGTCTGCACACGTTCCACCACAGTCCAGGTTTCGCTGCCATAGCATCCGGCATTCATTGCCAACATGCCGCCCACCGTGCCGGGTATACCGGCAAAAAATTCCCCACCGCGCAAATTGTGCTTGGCTGCAAAGCGTGCCAGCTTGGCACCGGGTACACCAGCCTGCGCGTACATCGTGCCGTCTTGTTCCAGTCTCAACGTTGACAAGGCTGCATGCAGCAGCAGTGCCGTGCCACGCAGGCCACCGTCGCGCACTAGCAGATTGCTGCCCAATCCCACTGCCAGCAACGGCTCATCAGCCGCCAGTGTTTGCAAAAATTGCACCAGATCGTCCAAATCAGCTGGCTGATACATGCGTTCAACATGACCACCTGCACGCCAGCTTGTATGACGACGCATATCCACGTCCTTGCGCAACGTTCCTCGCAATTCGGCAATACCTAAATGCATCGCTTCAGTCATATTCATGCGTTTCCTTGCGCTAAACTCTTGACCAAATTAGGTACACCGCCAATTGTTCCTGCACCCATCGTAATCACCACATCTCCTGCCTGTGCGATTTGCATGATAGCCAGCGGCATGTCCTGAATATTTTCAACAAACACTGCTTCGTCGTACCCTGTTACACGCAATGCGCGCATCAGCGAACGGCCATCTGCCGCCACAATTTGCGGCTCGCCTGCTGCATAAACTTCAGCCAATAACAATGCATCCACCGTGCCCATTATTTTCACAAAATCTTCAAACAGGTCGCGGGTACGGGTATAGCGGTGCGGCTGGAATGCTAGTACTAGTCGTCGTCCCGGAAAGGCACCGCGTACTGCCGACAGTGTTGCCGCCATTTCAACCGGATGGTGACCGTAATCATCCAACAAGGTGAAACTGCCGCCGCTTTGCAACGGTATTTCACCGTAGCGTTGCATACGTCGTCCCACCCCTTCAAACTCTGCCAGCGCAGCCACAATGGCGCTCTCATCGACGCACACTTCAAGTGCCACCGCAATGGCTGCCAGCGAATTCAGCACATTGTGCAACCCTGGCAAATTCAAGGTGATTTCCAGATCAATCGGAACAGTGTTATGCCGGCATAACACTGTAAAGCGCATTTTTCCGTCTTGGTGACGCACATTCACCGCGCGAATTTGTGCGTCCTCGGAAAATCCATAAGTCGTGATCGGCTTGCTGATACGCGGCATGATCTCGCGCACATGCACATCATCCACACATAATATTGCGCGGCCGTAAAAGGGCAAATGTTCAATAAAATCGATGAATGCCTGTTGCAGCTTGGCAAAGTCATGGCCGTAAGTTTCCATATGATCGGCATCGATATTGGTGACAACGGCCAGTATCGGATGCAGATGCAGGAACGATGCATCCGACTCATCGGCTTCCACCACAATATAGTCGCCGCTGCCCAACTTGGCATTGGTGCCACTGCTGTTCAACTTGCCACCTATCACAAAGGTCGGATCTAGTCCGCCTTTGGCCAATACACTAGCGGTCAGGCTGGTTGTCGTAGTTTTTCCATGCGTACCCGCAATCGCAATTCCCTGCTTCAATCTCATCAGCTCCGCCAACATCACCGCGCGCGGCACCACCGGAATATTACGCTCGCGTGCTGCCACCACTTCCGGATTGTCAGCACTAACCGCAGTGGAAACCACCACAGCATCAGCATGAAGCAGATGACTTTCTGCATGCCCCACATAAACCGTTACACCCAATTTTTTCAGCCGCTGCGTTGCCGCACTTTCGGCCAGGTCGGAGCCGCTCACCTGATACCCCAGGTTGAGCAACACTTCCGCGATGCCGTTCATACCCACACCGCCGATACCGACGAAATGAATATGTTTTATTTTATGCTTCATTTTTATATCTCATCCGGCGAGCTCCTTGCAAACTTGTGCCACGCGTTGTGCTGCAGCAGGCTGTGCCAAAGCACGAGCAGCCTGCGCCATGATTAAGGCCTTGTCGCGCGTCAGCTCCTGCAACACATCGGCCAGATGCCGCGCGGTTAATTCCTCTTGCGGCATCAATATAGCCGCACCTTTGTCACTTAAAAATTTTGCATTGCCGGTTTGATGATCGTCCACCGCAAATGGAAACGGTATCAAAATACTCGCTACGCCTGCTGCAGCCAGCTCGGCCACGGTTAATGCACCTGCGCGGCAAATCACCACATCTGCCCAGGCATAGTAATGCGCCATATCATCGAGGAAGGGCTTCACTTCTGCGTCTATGCCCGCGCTGCGATACAACTCCTGCACATCCTCAAAATTCTTCTTGCCGGTTTGATGTATCACCTTTGGCTCAATTTCCTGCGGCATGCAGAACAAGGCTTGCGGCAAGCATTCATTGAGCGCCTGCGCTCCCAAACTTCCACCCACTACCAACACATTCAGTACCCCGCTACGCGCGTCATATCTTTGCTTAGGGTCAGGCAAGGCAGCGATACTCTCGCGTACCGGATTGCCACACCATTCGGCCTTTTTCAGCACATTAGGGAATCCGCTCATCACCCGATCTGCCAATTTTGCCAATGCTTTGTTGCTCAGGCCTGCTACGGAGTTCTGTTCATGTATCACCAGCGGCTTGCGCAAAAACGCCGCCATCAATCCACCGGGAAAGGTGATGTAACCCCCCATACCCAGCACCACATCCGGACGATAGCGAAACAGCGCCACCGCGCTTTGCCATAGCGCCACCAGCAAATTCAGCGGTAACATCAATTTGCGCAACAAGCCCTTGCCACGCAAACCGGAAAAACGCACCCACGCCACTTCATAGCCATGCTTGGGCACCAGCTCTGACTCCATGCTATTCGGCACACCTAGCCAAGTGACATTCCAGCCATCAGCACGTAATACATCCGCCACAGCCAAGGCTGGAAAAATATGGCCGCCTGTCCCACCTGCCATAATTAGTATAGATCTAGCCATGATTAACCTCTGCTCTGGCCATCTTTTCAGTGCAGACTAATGCGCGGCTTTTGCGCGTTACGTCGGAGCTAAAAATATGGCCGCCGGTTCCACCTGCCATAATTAATATCGATCTAGCCATGCGGCACCTCTGCTTTTGGCGCATTTCCCGCCTGATGAAAGGACGTTATGAACATTTTCATACCGGAAGTCCCTTCATCAAGCGGCGATTTTGGCTGCGGCCGTCCCCATGGGACTTAACTTGCTTGCGCAAGTTAGCCTTCACCGAAACAGGCGACTCATACAGCTTCTGTCTCATACTGGAAGTCCTTTCATCTGTTTTTTTGTTTTGGCTACGGCCGTCCCCTTGGGACTTAACTTGCGTGCGCAAGTTAGCCTCACCGAAATCGCCGCCTGATGAAAGGCCGTTATAAATATTTTCATAACGGAAGACCTTTCATCAGGCGGCGATTTTCCCAATCAATGCGCAACAATATGGAAATGGCTACACAGTTAACCAGTACACCACTTCCGCCATAACTCATCAATGGCAGGGTCAAACCCTTGGTCGGCAACACGCCCATATTCACACCCATGTTGATCATCGCCTGCAACCCTATCCAGGCGGCGATGCCTTGCGCAACCAGTGCGTTAAACAGCCGATCCAGCATCGCCGCTTGTCTGCCAATTGCAAAGGCCCGATATATCAACCATGCGAATAACAGAATGACCGCGCTCACACCAAGCAGACCCAATTCTTCTGCAGTGACCGCTAGCAAAAAGTCGGTATGCGCTTCCGGCAGATAAAATAATTTTTCCACGCTTGCACCCAGGCCTACACCCAACCACTCACCCCGGCCAAACGCTATTAGCGAATGGCTTAGCTGATAACCGGAACCATAGGGATCGGCCCATGGATCCATAAAGCTGGTTACGCGCTTGAGGCGGTAGGGCGAAAATATAATCAATGCAGCCAAGGCGGCAGGAACCAGTAACATCAGGGCCATAAACATTTTCAGCTTATAGCCCCCCAGCCACAGTATGCTCATCGTAATCGCGCAGATCACTACCAATGCCCCCATGTCAGGTTCTGACAGCAGCAACACACCCACCACCAGCATCGCCACAAATATCGGCATAAAGGCTTTGACGAAGGTATTTTTAACCGCGACTTTACGCACGCTATAGTCCGCCGCATATAGCACTACAAACAATTTCATCAACTCGGATGGCTGCAGATTGAAGATGAACAGAGACAGCCAGCGACGACTACCGTTTACCTCCCTGCCTATGCCAGGAATCAGCACCAGTACCAGCAGGAGCACACCAAACATAAACAGATAGGGGGCAACGCTTTGCCAGGTTTTCATCGGAATCTGGAACACAATTGCACCCGCGATCAATCCCAGCACAATAAACAAACCTTGCCGCAGCAAATAATAAGTGTGCTGAT
>JBCKTZ010000018.1:0-25463 GCA_038925245.1 Gallionellaceae bacterium | reverse complement strand
TCATTGAGTACGACCGGCGCCATGGTTATCGTGGACCGGAAGGATATATCAATTTGCAAAATAATTTAAGCGAGGAATTTCTTGAGGAAGCACTACAGGAGGTCGCCGACAGCGACGACTTACTTGCCGCTGTTGTTCAATCTGCAAGCCCCAAAAGCATCACTGCTTACATCAAGGGGGGACAGACCGCCACCATCACAGGCGATGGCCTCAAATTCGCCCAACATGCCCTGAGCACAAAACTGTCAACGAACCAGCGCTTGCGTATCGGCTCATTAATCCGAGTTCAACTGGATGTCAAAGGCCAGTGGCAAATTGCACAATTACCCCAGGTGGAATCCGCTTTTGTGTCTGCAAGCCCCCATGACGGGGCAATTTACTCTCTGGTGGGCGGTTTCGACTTTAACCGCAATCAGTTTAATCACGTAACCCAAGCCTGGCGTCAGCCCGGTTCCAGTTTCAAGCCTTTCATTTACTCTGCCGCACTGGAAAAGGGTTTTACTCCCGCGTCCATCATTAACGATGCGCCTTTGGTAATCGATGCCTTCGAGACCGGGAATGTACCTTGGCATCCTAAAAACTACGATGACAAATTTGAGGGCCCCATGCGCATGCGGACAGGCATGATTAAATCAAAAAATCTGGTATCGATTCGTATTCTGCAAGCCATCGGGCCCGTATATGCGAGGGATTACATTACGAGATTCGGATTTGACAAAGAAAAGCATGGTGCTTATTTGACCATGGCATTGGGAGCAGGCTCGGTTACCGCCATGCAGATGTTGACTGCATACTCGGTTTTTGCAAACGGCGGTTACAAAATAACGCCTTATTTCATCCAGCGCATCGAAGACGCTCAAGGGAAAATTATTGAGCAGGCCGGACCCGTTAAGGCTGGGTACGATGCAGAACGCGTAATCGATGTACGCAATGCCTACACCATGGTTACCATGATGCAGGATGTTGTTCGGCATGGCACTGCCACCCGCGCGATGCAACTCGGGCGATCTGACTTGGCAGGAAAAACCGGCACCACCAACGATTCACTTGATGCCTGGTTCGCTGGCTTTCACCCAACTGTAGTGGGCATATCGTGGATTGGTTTCGACAATCCACGCAGCCTGGGAGACAAGGAAACCGGTGGTGGCGCAGCATTACCGATGTGGATGGGTTATATGGAAAAGATCCTGCGGGGCGTACCCGAGGCGGTCTATTCCATGCCTGAAAACATGGTGACGGCGCGGATAAACGACAACGGTCGGCGTGACCCCACAGGCGGCCGCCTGGAATATTTCTACACGGAATTTCTGCCACCCGAACAAACGGCCATCCTAGATCCCGCATCTAATCCGGCGGATACCGCAACTGGCCAACTTTTTTAATGGGTAAAAACCACCTTCCAAAATATCACGAATCTGCAAGGCACGAACCGAGAGATCACGATAACGGCCGAGATTTAATGCGTGAGCAACTTGCGCATCAGGCAGCACGACTGATGGCAGAAAACGGCATCACCGATCATGCCTTTGCCAAGCGTAAGGCCGCCAAGCAACTCGGTGCGCCAGATACACAACATCTGCCCAGCAACCAGGAGATTGATCAAGCGTTGCGCAGTTTCCGTGCGTTGTTTCAACAGGAGCATCATCCCGTTGTTCTAAGCCAGCTTCGCAAACAGGCATTGGCCGCCATGAGACTGCTGGAATCCTTTCACCCCTACCTCACCGGTTCCGTGCTGGACGGCAGCGCATGCGAACAAGCTGACATCAATTTGACGGTATATTCCGACGACGTCAAAGCAGTCATGCTGTTTCTACTAAAACACAAGGTGGAATTCGAAAGTGGCGAATGGCGCACTCAGTTGATGGGACGACTACAAAACCTGCCCAGTTTCACCCTGCAAAGCGAATCTGGCAACCCTGTACATATTGTGGTTCTACCTGAAAATGCGCACCATAGCGGCAGTCGGAAAACAGAAAGTCATGCGGATATTGCAGCGGTGATTAAACTGCTAGTGTAGTACTACATTCTTGATTGCACTTATTCTGATTTAGCTTTTTCAACGTTTATTTCATGTTGGCAATCGGATGCAAGCAGCTTAATGCTTACTGTCAATTAGAGGGCTCGCTCAGGTAGCGCACCATGGTGCGTGTGACGCACCCTACGATTGCCATTAGGCACGATCCGTTTAAGTTCCAAACCGCGTGCGACACAAGAAGCCTGTCGGACTTAAGTTGTAACTCATTGAGTTTCATGACACTCTTTGTTTATCATAAAATATAAATATAATCAATTAGTTACGTAAATAAAGAGTCCGAGTCCGGCAGTCTGCTAGCAGACGTTGTATAGCTAACCCTATTTCAGCCAGCGTGCTGCGTCCAGTGCAAAGTAAGTCAATATTCCATCCGCGCCGGCACGCTTGAAGGCCAGCAAAGACTCCATCACGCATGCTTGTTCGTCCAGCCAACCATTCTGCGCGGCAGCTTTCAGCATCGCATATTCACCGCTGACCTGGTACACAAAGGTAGGCGCCTTGAATTCATCTTTGATGCGCCGCACAATATCCAGATAAGGCATGCCTGGCTTGACCATCACCATATCTGCACCCTCTGCCAGATCCAGACCCACCTCCCATACAGCTTCATCAGAATTTGCAGGATCCATCTGATAGGTATTTTTATTGCCCTTGCCCAAATTGGCGCTGGAACCCACCGCATCGCGGAAAGGGCCATAGAAGCTGGAAGCGTATTTCGCAGAATAAGCCATGATACGCGTATGGATGCAGCCCTTGCGATCCAGCGCAGCTCGCACTGCTGCAATACGGCCATCCATCATGTCAGATGGCGCAACCACATCCGCACCCGCCTGTGCATGCACCTGTGCCTGCTGCGCCAATACCGCTACAGTTTCATCGTTAAGCACATAACCGTCAGCATCAATCAAACCATCCTGACCATGGATGGTATAGGGATCAAGCGCAATATCGGTCATCACACCCAGCTCGGGAAATCTTTTCTTCAACTCAGCCACCACGCGCGGCAGCAAGCCCTCAGGGTTTAACGCTTCACGCGCATCCTCAGTCTTGAGCGCAGCATCAATTACCGGAAACAAGGCAAGCATCGGAATGCCGAGCTTTACGCACTCTTCGGCCTGATACAGCAGTTTATCCAGCGACTGCCGTTTTACGCCTGGCATCGACGCCACCGCCTCTTCACGGTTGCTCCCATCCAGCACAAATACCGGATAGATCAGGTCTGAAGCGGTCAGGACATTTTCTCGCATCAAATTTCGTGAAAATGCATCATGGCGCATACGGCGCATGCGCTTGTGCGGAAACTGTCCTGTTATTTGCATGGTTTTATCCTTAAAACAAAATGGAACTATTTGATGATTGCATTATCTGATGGTCATGTGGTTAACACCACAGCTCGCTATTTACTCCCTGAGCGAGTGTCTTAACCAGGTTAAGACTTTCTGCCCCTGACTTACCCCCTTGTTCAGGGGATTTTTTTGCCCCTAACAATCATATTGTCGTTGTTTGCACTTTATACCGGCGCAAACCATGAAGCGATCTTCGCCTCTGCCTCTTCCAGACCCAGCTTTTTCAGACTGGAGAATAATTGTACGGTGCAATTCGGGTAATGTTGCTTCAAATACGCCTTTACTTCCAACAGGGTTTTGCTGGCTTGCTGGCGGCTAAGCTTGTCAGACTTGGTGAGCAGGATGTGCACCGGTTTACCCGTCGGAATAAACCAGTCCAGCATTTGTTCATCCAGCGGGGTTAGAGGATGACGTGTATCCATGATCATCACCAGTCCGGCCAATGCTGAGCGCGTTTGTAAATACTCGCTCAGCAGCCCTTGCCAGTGCGCCCGCACATCAACCGGCACTTTGGCATAGCCATAGCCCGGCAAATCGACCAGAAAACGGCTCTCGCCCAGATCAAAATAATTCAGGTGTTGCGTGCGTCCGGGTGTTTTACTGGTATAGGCCAGTCGCACGTGGTTGGCCAGCGTGTTGATCGCACTCGATTTGCCTGCATTGGAACGTCCGGCAAAAGCCACCTCCTTACCGCCATGCAAAGGCAAAGCATGCAATTCATTTACCGTGGTAAAAAAGGTGGCGCGTGAAAATAATCCCATATCTATTCCCAGGTTGCAAAAATTTTATCGGCTACCGCAATCGTCGCCGCAATATCGGCTTCGCTGTGGGCTGCCGAAACAAAGCCCGCTTCGAATGCAGACGGTGCAAGATACACACCGGCATCCAGCATGGCATGGAAGAAGCGGTTGAAAGCCTTGGCGTCGCAAGCCATCACTTCTGCATAACTGTTGGGAACGTTGGCACTGAAATACAGACCGAACATTCCACCCACGGCTTGAGCGCAAAACTTGACCCCGTGTTTTTTAGCACTGGCGCTTAAACCTTCGGTCAGCTGTTTGGCAGTAAGTTCCAGACGTTTGTAGAAATCCTTTTCCTGCACCAGTTTCAAAGTCGCCATCCCTGCCGCCACCGCAAGCGGATTGCCCGACAAAGTGCCCGCCTGATACACCGCACCCAGCGGAGCCAGACACTGCATGATGTCGCGGCGTCCGCCGAACGCCGCAGCCGGCAAGCCTCCACCCATCACCTTGCCCAGCGTGGTCAAGTCCGGCTTGATGTTGAAGTAGCCCTGCGCACCCTGCAGACTGACACGGAAACCGGTCATCACCTCATCCAGTATCAGCACCGCGCCATGCTCAGTGCACAGCTTGCGCATCGCTGCCAGAAACTCCGGCTTGGGCATGATCAAATTCATGTTCCCTGCCACCGGCTCCACAATCACCGCAGCAATTTCCTTGCCCATTTCGGCAAAGGTACGCTCCAGGCCAGCGACATCGTTGTAATCCAGTACGGTCGTCAGCGCCGCAATTTCCGCAGGTACGCCTGATGAGCTGGGCTGGCCAAATGTCAACGCTCCCGAGCCTGCTTTCACCAGCAAGCCATCTGAATGACCATGGTAACAACCTTCAAATTTGATGATGCGGCTACGCCCGGTAAAGCCGCGCGCCAAACGGATTGCAGTCATGGTGGCCTCGGTGCCAGAGCTGACCAGGCGCACCATTTCCAGACTGGGCAGTAATTTGCACAGCATCGTTGCCATATCCAGCTCGGCCGCTGTAGGCGCGCCAAAACCCAGGCCTTGTGCGGCCGCATCCTGCACCGCTTTCACGACTTCAGGATGGCAATGGCCAACTATCATCGGCCCCCACGAACCCACATAATCGATATAGCGCTTGTCATCCGCATCCCACACGTAGGCACCGTGACCGCGCTTGAAGAACAACGGCGTACCGCCGACGGACTTGAATGCGCGTACCGGAGAATTTACCCCGCCCGGAATCAGGCGTTGTGATTGATCGAAGAGTTCTTGATTGTGAGAAGCCATGCTGAGTCTTACCTGAAAAGTTTTGTTAAATTTTGTGCGGCTAGTTGAATGTCAGCCGCATCAAATACTGCTGAAATCACAGCCAGTGCGTCAGCCCCGGCTTCCACCAAGGCGGCGCCGTTATCTGCGCTGATACCACCGATGGCAACGATAGGCACACTCAACTCGGCACGCGCTTGCTGCAACAAGGCCAACGATGCCATTGCCGCATTCGGCTTCACCGTGGAAGAATAAAATGCACCAAACGCAACGTAATCCGCGCCGGTCTCTACCGCATTTCGCGCCAACTGCAACTGGTTATAGCAGGACACACCGACCAACTTGTTGTGCCCCAACAGTGCGCGTGCTGCATCAATCTCACCATCCGCAGCACCCAGATGCACGCCATCCGCATCCACTTTTTCTGCCAGCTGTGGATCGTCATTGACGATAAATATCACCTTTGAATCACGTGTCAGTTCACGCAACGCCATTGCCTGAGTCAGGCGCAATGCGGAATCGGCGATCTTGTTGCGATACTGTAAAACTTGCACCCCGCCTGCCAACGCCAGAAGCACGCGCCTCAATAAATCTACCGTATCAACACAGTCCGGCGTTAGTGCGTAAATTCCCTTAATGGCGGGTAGTGGAGATGCTTTCTTCTGCGTCGTCATCATCTTCCTCGTCATCGCGCGCCCAGAACAATCGATCCGGGATATGCTGCCCCATCCCCGGACGGAAGCCGTATTTCAGCGACTCCCAGGTATATTCCTGCGCCTCGCGTACCGCCTCTTCCATTGGCAAGCCGTTTGCCAGTAGCGCGGCGATGGCCGAGGCCAGTGTGCAGCCGGAACCATGATAACTCCCCGGCAAACGCGGCCAGCTATCGCTGCGTATCAAACCGTTCTCGCCATACAAGTGATTGATCACCTTGGGCGTATTCTCGTGTGTGCCGGTAATCAGCACATACTCGCAACCGAGTTCAATAATGCGTTTGGCGCACTCCGCCATATCGGGATGGTCCTCATCATTATCTTCATCCTGTACCAGGCGTCGCGCTTCCAGGCTGTTAGGCGTCAGGATAGTCGTCTGCGGGAACAGCAGATCGCGCATGGCATCAAGCATGTCTTCATCCGCCAGCTCGTCACCGCGCCCCGAACTTAACACCGGGTCAAACACTAATGGGATATCGGGGTAATCAGAAATAATTTCGGCGATCACCGCAATATTTTCCACACTGCCCAGCAAACCGATCTTAAACGCGGCCACCGGCATATCTTCCAGTACAGTACGCGCCTGATTCATCACCAGCTCTGCATCGACAGGCTGCACATCATCGACACCGCTGGTGTCTTGCACAGTGATCGCAGTCACCACCGTCAGCGGGTGGCAGCCCATGCTGGCGATGGTCAAAATATCGGCTTGCATACCCGCGCCCGCGCTGGGGTCGGACGCGGCAAAGGTCAAAACGATGGGTGGAATTTCGGACAGGGTATCGGACATCGTTGTAAAATGGCAGTCTTTAAAAATCGTATTTTAACTGATATCGGCAGCCATTACCCAAACCCATGACTCAAACACAGACGCCTGAATATAAAACCTATATGTGCCTGATCTGCGGCTGGCTGTACAACGAAGCCACCGGCGCAGCCGAAGACGGCATCCCCCCCGGCACCCGCTGGGAAGACGTACCCATCAACTGGACTTGCCCGGAATGCGGCGCGCGTAAGGATGACTTCGAGATGGTAGTTGTCTGATGCGCATCTTGCACACCATGCTGCGTGTAGGCGATCTGGATACATCCATCGCCTTTTACACCGACGTGCTGGGCATGAAGCTGTTGCGCCGCAAAGACTATGCCGAGGGCAAATATACCCTCGCCTTTATCGGCTATCAGGATGAAAAAGGCGGTGCTGTACTGGAGCTCACCTACAATTGGGGCGTGACATCATACGAGCTGGGCACCGCTTATGGCCATATTGCGATTGAAGTAGATGATGCTTACAAAGCCTGTGAGCTGGTCAAACAACGAGGTGGCACAGTCATCCGCGAAGCCAGCCCCAGGCAGGGCAGCCCAACCATACTCGCCTTTATCAAAGATCCGGATGGTTATATGATCGAGTTTATTCAGAAGAAAGCTTGATTGCCGGAGTAGTCCAAATTACAGCGGGAACCGAAATTACCAACAAGGAGAAAAACATGGGCAGCAAAGACAAGAAAAAAGAATCCAAGGGCAAGAAACCTGCACCAAAACCAGTGCCCGCAGGAAAATAATTTTTCAACCCTAATAAAGCAACTCGCCAGCTCCCCCTGTTAAAGGTAGGCAGGAGGGGCTGGCCTTTACGCTCCCCTCATCCGTCACCGATCGGCAACTATCTTTAAATGCCGACGAGGACGTCGGCGCTCCCGATTCACCATCTAAAGCAGACCTATCCTCTACCGACTCCCCACCAACTCCACGATCCGTGCAAACTCCTTAACACCCAAATTCTCCGCCCTCAACTGCGCATCTATCTCCAACTTTTCAAAATCAGCCTCGTTCAGATACGTTTTCAGCGTATTGCGCAGTGTCTTGCGCCGTTGTCCGAATGCCGTTGCGACTATTGCTGCAAACAGTTTTTCATCTCGTACCATTACTTCTGCTGCTGGCAACGGAATCATGCGCACAATGGCGGAGTTAACTTTAGGCGATGGGCGGAACGATTCGGGCGGCACATCCAGCAATTTTTCCATGTAGAAACGATATTGCAGCATCACTGACAATCTGCCATAGGCTGGCGTGGAAGGCTCTGCCACCATACGCTCAACCACTTCGTTTTGCAGCATGAAGTGCATGTCAATAATGCGCTCTGCGTAATTAGAAAAGTGAAACAACAAGGGTGACGAGATGTTGTAGGGCAGGTTACCGACGATGCGCAAAGGGCCTTCAATTTCTGCTAGGTCAAACTTGAGCGCGTCGCCTGCATGGATGATCAGCTTGTCTTTGGGATAGTCATTTTCCAGCCGTTTGATAATGTCACGGTCAATTTCCACCACATGCAGATGCTTAAGTTGCTTGATCAACGGTCGCGTCAACGCACCCAGACCCGGCCCGATTTCAACCATGGTGTCATTCTCTTGCGGATGTATTGCGCGGATGATGTCGGCGATGATCTGCTCATCCACCAGAAAATTCTGACCAAAGCGTTTACGGGCTACATGCATCATTCGCCGCGCTCACATTCAACCATCTGTAACGCCACCTGCATCGCTGCCAGCAAGCTGCTCGCCTCGGCTTTTCCTGTGCCGGCTAAATCCAGCGCAGTGCCGTGATCAACCGAGGTGCGAATGATGGGCAGACCCAGTGTGATGTTCACGCCTTGCCCGAAGCTGGCATGCTTCAACACCGGCAAGCCCTGATCGTGGTACATCGCCAGCACCGCATCGCATTGCGCCAATCGATGTTTGGCAAACAGGGTATCGGCCGGCAATGGTTCACTCACATCCATGCCTTGCGCACGTAATTTGTTCAACACAGGAATGATGATGTCAATTTCTTCACGACCCAGGTACCCACTTTCACCCGCATGTGGATTGAGTCCGGCCACCAGTATTCGAGGATGGGCGATGCCAAAACGAGATTGCAGATCATGCTGCATGATAATTAATGTTTTTCCCAGTAACTCACTGGTGATGGCATCCGCTACATCGCGCAGCGGCAAGTGCGTAGTTACCAAGGCCACACGCATGCCGCCGCCCGCCAGCATCATTACTACCAAGGGCGTATGGGTCAGCTGTGCCAGGTATTCGGTATGGCCGGTGAATGGAATTCCCGAGTCATTGATTACCCCCTTGTGCACGGGTGCAGTGACCATCGCGCTAAACTCACCAGATTGACAACCTTCTACTGCACGATTTAATAGCGCCAGCACGTAAGGGCTATTGGCCGAATTTAGTTGTCCTGCTGTTACGGGTTCTGCTACTGGAATATTCAGTACGCGCAAATGGCCTGCGGGAAGGTCGGTGTTGTGATTTGCATCGTAATCATGCAACTGCACCGTCAAGCCCAACAATGCAGCGCGCTGCTGCAGCAACTGCTTATCCGCCAGAACGACGAAAGGGTAGGGTAGCGCCTGTTGCGCAAGCTGCAAACACAGGTCGGCGCCTATACCTGCCGGCTCACCCGCTGTAACAGCTAAAGTCGCGGAGTTATGCTTCATTAATTGCTGACTGAATTTCGGTATTCTATATAAGCACGGTCACGCAATTGGCGCAGCCATTCTTGATAGGCTTCGTCCGACTTGTATGAACGAATAGCCATGCCTGCCTGCTGTTTTTTTTGCTCGATGCTAATATCGGCATTACGGCGTTCCACCACCTGGATCAAATGCCAGCCAAATTCTGATTGCACAAGATCACTTATCTGATCATTTTTCTGGGCAATTTTCAGGGCATTCATCGCGCGCTCAAATTCAGGCACAAAAGAACCCGGTGACACCCAGCCCAGATCACCCCCTTGTGCGGCACTTCCATCTTCCGAATACAGTTTGGCTTGCTCGGCAAAATTTGCCCCGCCCTCAATACGTTTTTTGATTTCAGACAGACGGTTCTTGGCTTCATTTTCGGAGGTGAACTCGCTGGTCTTGATCAGAATGTGACGCGCGCGAGTCTGTGTGATCATCACCGGCGCATCCTGGCTGCGTTTATTCAGCAGCTTGATGACATGAAATGCATTGGGGCTGCGCAGCACCGCGCTGATCTCGCCGGTTTGCATGCTTTTGAGCGCATTCCGGAATATGGAAGGAAGGCGATCCGCTGTGCGCCAACCCAGGTTCCCACCCTGCAAGCCATCTTTTGCATCGGAAAATCCAGCTGCAACCTGTGCAAATTGTGCGCCATCCTTCAACTGTTCCCATGCCTGATTTGCGCGTTGCTTGCTCGCCTGAATTTTCTCCGCACTCGCCTGCTCGGGTATCTGCACCAAAATGTGCGCAAGCTCTATCTCTTCACTCTTGCCCGACTGTTTGCTTTGCGTCAGGAGATAATTTTCTATTTCGTTATCGCTGACCACCAGTTTGCTGTCTACCTCGCGCTCACGCAAACGTGAGAAGGTTATTTCATTGCGAATTTCTTCACGAAATTTTTTGAAATCGACACCTTCCTTGTCCAGCTTTACCCTGAACTCTGCCACAGTGGGGAAATTATTTTGTTGCGCAATGCGCCCCAACGCCTTGTCCAGCTGCGCGTCATCAATGCGCAAACCGGATTCCTTGGCAAATTGCAGTTGCAGCATGTCAATAATCATGCGCTCCTGCACTTGTTTTTCCAGCTCCTTTGCCGCAGGCAATGGCGTGCCCTGATTTTTCAATTGCTGCTTGATTTTTTCCAGATATTTTTTCAGCTCATAATTGGTGATGACATCATCGTTCACCACCACTGCAATTTGATCGAGCGCCACACCTGCTTTTTGCTTGTCGCCCTGTTTATTATTGTCGGCAGAGCCATCCAATTCGCTTGCACCTGCACCAACTAGGCAAACCGACCAAAACACAAACACCAGCACCATCTTGTTACGCTGCATAAAATATCTTTCCATAAAGGGGTTAAGGCACACTTGGTTTGGCTTTGTCGCGGGGTCGATCACTCAACACTGTATAACCCGGCACGCTTCGTTTCAGCGTAGAAAGCGGGTCGTTTCCCACGCGTATCATCTCTTTCAACTCAAGCTGTATAAAGTAAGAGGTCGAAGTCAGGCTTGTTGATAGGGCAAACTGCTGTGCCACCAGACGTAAGGCCCAGCAATCCTGATTATACTCAAGCCCGGCCAGCGCTTCTACGGTACGTGATTCATGCAAGGAATATTTCATCTGTCCCACCATATGCCAACGACCTCCCAGCAGCCATTGCGTGGAAAAATCAACCTGTCTCAGGGATTTGGCTGGATCGATTATGTTGAGAGTATAGCGATAGCCCAAATTGAACACTTTGCCGACTTCAGGACGATAGCGAGCAGTTGCTGCAAACATTTCTGTGCGTGACGCGTCAGGATTGTACTGTGCAAGGCTGTCCAATGATAATGTTGATGACATGCGACCTCCCACACTCATCAATACATCGGACTTGTTCGTTGTTGCAGTAGATGCACCCAGTACCACACGTGGCGTGATACTGCTAAAACGTTGACCAATCGCAACACGTAACAATTCAGAACCGGTATCAGCGCCCAGAAAACGCGATGTAACTGCCGCAGTGACCTGATCCGCATCACCAATGCGATCGCTACCCAAGAAACGGTTCTCGGTAAACATTTGCGGAAAGCTGAAAGGTGCCCGAGCCGAATCAAATATCGGCAGCATGTCCTGCTGTTTGTATGGAATTTTGACGTAGTAAATACGCGGTTCCAGTGTCTGCACATACTCGTTTTCATAGGCGGTAAAATCCCGTTCCAGCGTCATGCCGCTATCCAAGCTAAGAATCGGTATTGAACGGCCATATTGTGAGTTCGTGCCGGGATTGTTTATTCCCAACGAGTATTGCGTATTATGCAGCCCCAACTTGGGGGTGATGTAATACCCGGGATCCCTCACCAGCGGGTAAGAAACGCTAGGGTAAACTACCGTGCGGTTACCGTTAACTAACGTTAGATGATCAAATGCAACAAACTCAGCATTCAGATTAACTGCCGCTCCACCCATAACACGCTGCGCGCCCAAGTTGACTTGCGGCAAACGACTATATGGCGGAACTACGAGCGCTTTCGGATCTTGCAATGTCTGATAACTTTGTGCCCGTATAGATGTGTTCCACCAGCCGCCCCCATAAGACACCAAGCCTTCGCGCAGCAAATGCTTCTGTGTTGCGATGCCAGGTGTTACCGAAAGATCGCGAAAATAAGCGTCATCGGATGCCTCATTCAAATTAAGCGCAGCCGTGAAACCACTACCCAGATTTTGGTTATGCTTGATTGAGCTATGCGAACGATTTATCTTGGCAATCTTGTCATCCTGCAATACACCGTAATCGATTTTGCCGGCATAACTATTCCCTAGGTAGCGAAATTCATTGTTATATAAAGTGCCGCGCTTATCTATAAATCTCGGAGAAAATGTCGCGTCATAGTTATTGGAAATATTCCAGTAAAACGGCACTGTAATCTCGTAACCGCCCGTTTTTGTACGCCCCTTCACGGGCGCCAACAAACCGGATCTGCGTTGATCAATGAGCGGGAAATTCATCCACGGTGTATACAGAATAGGCACCCCCATAAACTCTATGCGTGCATTGTATGCGGTGCCGATTTGCCTATCGCGGTCCAGTTCCAGCTCGCCCATTTTCAACAACCAGTCGTCATTACCTGCCGGGCAACTGGTATAACTGGCTTTCTTAAAATTGTACAGCTGCTTGCCTTCAATACGCAGAACTTCGGCGTCACCGCGCAAACCTACATCATTCAGGATAAATGATGGTTGCGCCATTTCCCCGGTATCGTTATTCAAATTCAACCTCAAGCTGGGGCCGCTCACCGAGGTGTCAGTTTTTTCAATGCGTACCGCCCCATCTGCAAATACTTCATTGGATTGTTGAAGATACAAGATGTGATCCGCGCGTATCATCTGATCGTCTTTGCGCAGTTCGGCATTGCCAGTTGCTTCAATCACCTGATTTTGTTTGGCCTCTACGCTATCCGCGGTAATTACCGTTGGCGACTCTTTATCCTTGGCGGACGGTTCCTCGCTCGAACGCTCAGGTTCTTTCGATAGCGGCGCATCCTGCGACTGAGCAGCCTGAGAAAATACAAGCAAAGCGGAAATGAAAACTAGAAAAAAGCGGAAGCCCATGGTTCGGAATTTGCATATTAAGGTGATAAAATCTCACAAATCCGCCAATAAGGCAAATTCAAGCTTCCTGGAGTAACAATGAAACGTCAACAACAGCTCACAGAATGGCTGCAAAGTCTCTATCCAGACCAGGCATTTTCTCTGGCTCCCGCCTCGGCAGACGCCAGCTTTCGAAGCTATTTCCGCGCAACTTTTGCCGATCACACCCTCATCGTCATGGATGCCCCCCCTCAACAGGAGGACTGCAAGCCCTTCATTCACATTGCCCAGCTTTTTGCTGAGGCGGGTGTTCACGTACCACAGATAATCGCTCAGAATCTTGAGCAGGGATTTTTGCTGCTGAGCGATCTGGGTAACACCACTTACCTGCAAGCCCTCAATACTGACAATGCGCGAGAACTTTATGGTGACGCATGCAACGCACTGATTAAAATTCAACTTGCCAGCAAGAAAAATATACTACCATTCTATGATGAAGCCCTCTTGATGCGGGAAATGCGTTTGTTTCCCGAATGGTATATCGGCAAACATTTGCAGCTTGCACTGAGTGACAAACAAATGGCCATTCTTGATTTAGTCTTCCAACGGATAATACAAAATAATTTAGCCCAGCCACAAGTGTATGTGCATCGCGACTACCATTCACGCAATCTGATGGTCACCTTGCCCAGCCCCGGCATTCTGGATTTTCAGGATGCGGTTTACGGACCGATCACCTATGACCTGGTTTCCTTATTCAAGGATGCCTACATCGGCTGGAAAGAGGCGGATGTGCTGGACTGGTTGATACGCTACTGGGAAAACGCGCGCAAGGCTGGCCTACCAGTGCATGAGGATTTTGGTGCATTCTACCGCGACTATGAATGGATGGGCGTGCAGCGCCATCTAAAGGTACTGGGTATTTTTGCGCGCCTGTGTCATCGCGATGGCAAGGATGGATATTTGAAAGATATGCCGCTGGTGATGAGCTATCTGCGACGTGCCTGCGAGCGTTATATCGATCTCAAACCTCTGTTGCGTTTGCTTGATGAGCTGGAGCCGCAAGCGCAACAGGAGGGATATACGTTTTGATCATCATGCTTCTTGCTGCGGGACGAGGCGAGCGCATGCGCCCTCTCACCGACCATACCCCAAAACCCCTGCTTGAGGTCGGCGGCAAACCGCTGATCGTGTGGCATATTGAAAGATTGGCGCGTGCCGGTTTAACCGACTTAGTGATCAATCATGCACACCTGGGCGAACAGATAGTGCGCACTCTGGGCGATGGCAAACAGCTGGGCGTCTCCATACAATACTCAGAAGAAAAAATCGCACTAGAAACTGCCGGCGGCATTACCAACGCCTTGCCTTTGCTCGGCAACGAGCCCTTTGCCGTGATCAACGCCGACATCTACTGTGAATATGATTTCGCGCAACTGCATGCTCGAACTGCTGCGCTCACACAAAATGGAGACCTGTCCCACCTGGTTCTGGTCAGCAATCCCGAACAGCATCCCGTGGGCGATTTCGGCTTGCGTGATGGCCGAGTGAATGATGGCTCACCTATGCTCACCTTCAGCGGCATCGGCATTTACCAGCCTGATCTATTCAGGCACATCCCGCGCGGCACAATTGCACCATTGGCCCCGCTGCTGCGTGCACAAATCGCTTTAAACAAAGTCAGCGGCGAACATTACAGCGGTCGCTGGGTCGATGTCGGCACCCCACAGCGATTGCAGCAACTCGACAATATTTTACGCACACCGCACAATACAGCCCATGCTTAATTCAATGCTCTATCAACAACGCCGGTCACGCCTGCTGCAACAAATGCAGCGCGGAATCGCCATCCTCCCCACCGCGCCCGAAGTCCTGCGCAATGGGGATGCACATTATCCATACCGTTTTGACAGTCACTTCCATTACCTCACCGGCTTTGAAGAGCCAGAAGCTGTGCTGGTGCTGCTATCGGGAGCCCAGCCGCAATCCATATTATTCTGTCGCGAAAAAGACATGGAACGTGAAATCTGGGACGGCTTCCGCCACGGCCCGGAAGCCGCTGCCCTGCTGTTCGGCTTCGACGCCGCCTATCCAATTGCGCAGCTTGATGACAAGCTGGTCGAGCTGATGGGCAACCAGCCCGCATTATTTCATCCCCTGGGTGCACATGCCGTGTGGGATGACCGCATCCTTGCGCTGCGTAGCCGCGTCCAAGCCAAGGCTCGCAGCGGCATTAGCGCACCCAATGAAATTCACGATGTGCGCATGTTGCTGGACGAAATGCGGCTAGTTAAAGATAGTGCCGAACTCGACCTCATGCGCCGTGCAGCCACCATCTCTGCCGCTGCCCAGGTACGTGCGATGCGTGCCACACAGCCAGGCAAAATGGAATACGAAATCGAAGCCGAGTTGCTGCACGAATTTCGCAGCAAGGGCGCACAAGGCCCGGCCTATACCTCTATCGTTGCGGGTGGCAGCAATGCTTGCGTGTTGCATTACATCAGCAACAACACACGGCTCAAGGATGGTGACCTGCTGCTGATAGATGCCGCCTGCGAGCTGGACGGTTACGCCGCCGACATCACGCGCACCTTTCCGGTGAACGGAAAATTCAGCCCCGCACAAAAAGACGCCTATGAGATTGTGCTGGCAGCGCAATCAGCCTCCATCGCCATTGCCCGTCCCGGCTCACACTGGAATCAGCCGCATGACGCAGCCCTGCGAGTATTGACGCAAGGCATGATCGACCTCAAACTTTGCAACGGCAGTGTCGATGGCGTGATCGAAAGCGGCGACTACAAACGTTTTTACATGCACCGCACCGGCCACTGGCTGGGCATGGATGTGCATGATGTGGGCAATTACAAGGTCAATGGCGAATGGCGCGACCTAGTTCCCGGCATGGCGCTCACGGTGGAGCCGGGTCTGTATATACGCCCCGCAGACAATGTGCCAGAAGCCTTGTGGAACATCGGCATCCGCATTGAAGACGATATCGTGATCACCGAGCAGGGATGTGAGGTGCTCACCCATGCCGTGCCAAAAACCGTGGATGCTATTGAAGAGTTGATGAAAAAGGCATGACGACAAGCTGCGACATTGCGATCATAGGCGGGGGGCCGGTAGGTGCAGCGCTGGCACTTGCGCTGCGCGACAGCGGCTTGCATATCACCGTGCTGGAAGCACGCAAAGCCAATGATGCAAATCCTGACCCTAGGGCCCTGGCTCTGTCTTATGGCAGCCGCTTGTTACTGACGCAAATTGGGGTATGGAATAATCTGACCCAGATTTCAGCTATCACTTCCATCCACATCTCGCAGAAAAACTCCTTTGGCCGCACCCTACTCAAAGCCACCGAGCTGAATGTGCCCAATCTGGGCTATGTGCTGCCCTATGCTACATTGCAAACGGCTTTGCAACAGGCATTGGAAGCCAGCAAAATTATTTTCCAACAAGGTGCCGCTGTCACACAGCTGAATAACAGCCCAGATGGCGCTGAAATCATTTACCAGCTCAAGGGCACAGAACTACATTTGCAAGCAAAGCTTGTGGTGGTTGCGGATGGCGGAAAGCTTCTTGAAGCCAGCCACCCCGCAGAAGTACACGACTACGGACAAAGTGCGCTGATCACCCATGTGACCTGCTCACGACCACAAGCTGACACCGCTTTTGAACGTTTCACCCCGCGGGGTCCGCTGGCTTTGCTTCCCTATCAGAATGGGTATGAGTTGGTATGGACAGCGCCTGATGACGCCATCAAGACCATGTTGAAATGGGACGACAGCACCTTGCTCAGTCAGTTGCACCAGCACTTCGGCGATCGGGTTGGTGAGTTTCTATCAGTGACTGCTCGCAGTGCCTTTCCGCTACGTCTCAAGCGTGCAACCGCCCTGACCCAGCCTCACACCGTGTTGATTGGCAATGCCGCGCAAACTTTACACCCGGTCGCGGGGCAAGGTTTCAACCTGGGTTTGCGCGACGCTTGGGAACTGGCACAATTAATATTACGCAGTTCGACGGAAACATTGGGCTCGGAGTCCATGCTGTCGTCCTACAAGCAATCCAGACGCCTTGATCGTAATGCAGGCATACGCTTTACCGATGGCTTGGTGCGGCTATTTTCCAATGACCTGCCCCTGCTTAGCGCAAGCCGTGCCGCCTCACTCAGCCTGCTGGACTGCCTGCCGGATGTGAAAAAATTTGTCGCCAAGCGTATGATGTTCGGGGTTAACGGCTAACTATCACAGGCCCACGCGCTGCGCTAGCAGCCTCCTACGCTATGCTCTGCTTCGTATAGGACAAGAACCCCTGCGGGGTGTTGGAGTTAGAGCTGGCATATAACACAACTAATTAATTATATTGAACAATTTAAACTCGTCACTTTTCAAACCCCTGCTGATTGCAACCGTCTGGCTGGGTCTGGCTGGCGGCCTGTTTTATTTCATGAATGCCAAAGTGAGTCCGAATACTGCCGACACGCTGTCTCAAACCGGTGAGGTAGTATTGCAACGTGATTTAAGCGGACATTATCGTGCTGAGGCCTATATCAACGGCATCAAGATCCCGGTGATGGTGGATACAGGCGCCACCCATGTTGCTATTTCTCAAGCTTTGGCAGATAAGCTGGGCATACATAGCAGCTATGCGATCAGGTCTCATACTGCAAATGGAGTGGTTGTTGGCTATGCTACGCGCCTGAAAAGCGTCAAACTCGGCAGCATCGTAGCTCATGACGTGGCGGCTACTATCCTGCCTGATCTGGGTGATGAAATGCTGTTGGGGATGTCCTTCCTCGGCAGGATGGATGTCAGGCTGTACCAAGGCACGATGACGATACGTGCCATTAGCGAGTAAAAACCTGCATACTTTACACAGACAGAATTTGCTCTAGCAGCCTCCTAGGAACTTCAGAGGTGCGCTTCTTCTGCTTGACCGCCCTCTCCCTCCGGTGTAAATTGCCTCACCACCATCGATCATGGATTCGTAAAATGAGCACCGCCACCTTATCCAGCAAATTCCAGTTTTCCGTACCCAAGGAGGTGCGCGAATCTATGCAACTTCAGCCCGGACAACAGTTCGAAATGATAGCTATGGGTGCTATCATTCAACTCGTACCTAAGACCTCCATCAAGGAACTGCGCGGCGTTGCACGAGGAGCCAATCCCGAGCAGTACCGTGACCGGAAAGATAGGCACTAATGTTTTTGGTGGACACCTGCGGCTGGATCGAGTGGATGATGGATACGCCACTCGCCAAAAGTTACTCACGCTACCTGAACTCCCCTGACACACTGATCGTTCCCACGCTGGTGCAGCATGAACTTTACAAATGGCTGTGTCGCGAAATAGATCAAACCACCGCATTGACTGCTATCGCAGCGAGTCAAACCGCAAACGTCATCGTACTGGATACCTCGTTGGCACTACTATCGGCGGATGTTTCACGTGAGTTCAAGCTGGCAACCGCAGATGCTATTATCTACGCCACCACCCGCCAGCACAACGCAACTCTTGTCACCAGTGACGCTCATTTCGCCGAGTTGCCACATGTGAAATACTTTCCAAAATGAGTGGGGGATGAGCTTATTAGGGGGCGGATTTAAGTTCGAAGTGCAACAGCGTGTGCTGATGCGGTATAGCCGGGTAGGGTGGGCACGCTTCACCTGCCACGCGGTTACGAAGCTGTGAATGTTTTCCATGAAACGCCTGACAACGCTGCGCTTTTGTCCGCGAACTGAATTTATAGCCCCGCCAATTTCTTCAACAACTTCTCGTGTATACCACCAAAGCCGCCATTGCTCATCACTAGTATTTGATCACCGGGTTTGGCAGCTGCAGAAATCGCAGCTATCAATTCGTTAAGATCATCACTCACCAGTGCCTTGCTGCCCAATGGAGCAAGCGCTTTGCTTGCATCCCAACCCAAATTTGCACCGTAACAAAATACCGCATCGGCCTGAAGCAGACTCGCTGGCAAGGCATCTTTCATCACGCCCAATTTCATCGTGTTCGAACGAGGCTCAAGCACTGCGAGTATGCGAGCCTTACCCACCTTGTGCCGCAAGCCATCAACGGTAGTGGCGATGGCGGTTGGATGATGGGCGAAATCATCGTATACGGTAATACCATTCACCGTGCCACGATTTTCCATTCGGCGAAGCACATTTTTAAACTCACCCAATGCTGCAAGACCCTGAGCAATCGGTACACCGGCGTGACGCGCAGCCGCTAAAGCAGCCAGTGCATTCATGCGATTGTGCTCACCCATCAAATCCCACTGCAGCGTGCCTTGTGATTTGCCATTCAACGTGATGTGATTTACATCATCGATATTCCAGCCTTGTGCAATACCGAATTGCTCAACCGGTGTCCAGCAGCCGCGCTTGATGACTCTGTCCAGCGACGCTTCACGGCCATTGCTCACCAGCAAACCCTGGCTGGGTACTGTGCGCACCAGATGATGGAATTGCGTTTCAATCGCAGCGAGGTCGGGAAAAATATCGGCATGGTCAAATTCCAGATTATTCAGTACCGCCGTGCGTGGCCGGTAATGCACAAACTTGGATCGCTTGTCGAAGAAGGCAGTGTCGTACTCATCCGCCTCGATGACAAAGAAGGGAGAGTCGGTCAATCGTGCAGAGATGCCAAAGTTCTGAGGCACCCCGCCGATCAGAAAGCCGGGATTTATGTTCGCATATTCCAGTATCCATGCCAGCATGGAAGCCGTGGTGGTTTTGCCATGGGTACCGGCGACAGCGAGCACCCACTTACTTTGCAACAGTGCTTGCGATAGCCACTGCGGGCCGGAGATGTAGGTCAGGTTACGGTTGAGGATTTCTTCCATCAAAGGGTTGCCGCGCGACACCACGTTGCCGATCACATACATATCCGCATTTAATGAGAGCTGTTCAACGCCCCAGCCCTCAATCAGCTCTATACCTTGTGCTTCAAGTTGCGTGCTCATCGGCGGGTAAACGTTGGCGTCGCAGCCGGTAACGCGATAGCCAGCCTCTTTGGCCAGCACGGCGATGCCGCCCATGAAGGTGCCACAGATGCCGAGTATATGAATGTGTAATGGTTTGCTCATGTCACTTTAACCCCATGTAGGAGCACGCCCTGCGTGCGAACAAAAAACTATCGCACGCAGGGCGTGCTCCTACAAATTAATTTACGCCATCAAAGTAAAATATTCAATATAATCAGTATGTTACGATAAAATGCAAACGCCACGCAGGGATCTTCTCCTATGCGAAGCAGAGCATAGGAGACTACCGGGTGTTGCGTACATCAATATTATCCGTCACCGCCTGTAGGTCGGATTAACGTACGCCCATCAACTCAACTTCAAACACGAGTTGCGAATTGGGAGGAATGACCCCGCTGATTCCCTTCTTGCCATAAGCCATTTCGGCAGGAATAATCAGGATACGTTTACCACCCACTTTCATGCCCAACATGCCATGCTCCCAACCAGCGATCACCTGACCCTCGCCCAGCAAAAATTCCAGCGGCTGGTTGCGATCAAAAGAACTGTCAAATTTTAAACCGCGATAGTTAACTGCAGCCTCTTCGTACAGCCATCCGGTGTAATGCACAGAGATACGTTTTCCCGCTGTGGCTTCGTCACCATTGCCTGGCTTTATATCTGTCTTCACCAGCGTGGCCAATACAGCCTGGTCGATTTCTTTGGCTGGCTGTTTGGTAGTGACAGCCCACAGATAAAAACCTGCCGCCAGTAACACCATCATTGGTAGAGCCCATGTACGTTTTTTCATCTTCAACTTTCTCTAGTTAATCTTCTCTGGCTTATTAGTAATTCAATACCGGTGCCAACCAACGCTCCGCTTCTTCCACTGTCCAGCCTTTGCGCTGCGCATAGCTCTCTACCTGATCCTTGTTGATTTTACCGATGGCAAAATATTTTGACTGAGGATGCGAGAAGTAAAAACCGCTGACTGCTGCGGTGGGCAACATGGCGTAACTGTCGGTGATGGTGATGCCTGCATTGATCGGTACTTGCAGCAAGTCAAACAACGGCCCCTTCTCGGTGTGCTCGGGGCAGGCCGGGTAGCCGGGCGCGGGGCGGATACCGGAATATTTTTCGTCGATCAGCTCATCATTGCCCAATGTTTCGTCTGCTGCATGACCCCAAAACTCGCGACGAACCCGCGAGTGCAGCAATTCGGCAAAGGCCTCTGCCAAACGGTCGGCCAGCGCTTTCAGCATGATGGCGCTGTAGTCGTCATTGTTTTTTTCAAACGCTTCCACACGCTCATCGATGCCGACACCTGCGGTCACTGCAAAGCCACCGATGTAATCCGCCACGCCGATTTCTTTAGGCGCGATAAAATCGGCCAAACAGTAGTTGGGGACGTCGGCAGGCTTCTTGGTTTGCTGGCGCAGGTTATGCCAGGTGATGGCCACCTTGTTACGCTTTTCATCGGTGTAAATCTCGATGTCGTCGTCATTTACAGAGTTAGCAGGGAACAAGCCGAACACCGCATTCGCGCTTAGCCATTTTTCATCGATAATCTTTTTCAGCATCTCCTGTGCTTCGGCAAACAGCGTGCGCGCTGCCTCACCCACCACTGCATCTTGCAGAATTTTGGGGTAGCGCCCGGCCAGTTCCCAGGCATTGAAGAACGGCGACCAGTCTATATATTCGGCGATTTTATCCAGCGGGTAGTTTTCAAATTTATATACACCGGTCATATGCGGCTTAGGCGGCGTGTAGTTTGCCCAATTTATTTTAACTCCAAGCGCACGTGCATCAGCCAGCGGGATCAAGGTATTTTTGCCTTTCTTGCTTTCGTGCTGTGCGCGCGCCTTGATGTAGTTCGCCTTGATCTCGGCCACGTAGTCATCGCGTAATGTGTTGCTCAGCAAGCTGCTGCACACGCCCACGGCACGCGAGGCATCGTTGACGTACACCGTGGGGCCACTCAAATAATTTGGCTCTATTTTCACTGCGGTATGCATGCGCGAAGTGGTCGCGCCGCCAATCAGCAGGGGTATCTTGAAACCCTGACGCTCCATCTCTTTCGCCACATGCGCCATCTCTTCCAGCGACGGCGTGATCAAACCGGAAAGACCAATAATGTCTGCATTATGTTCGCGTGCCGTATCCAGAATTTTCTGGCACGGCACCATCACGCCCATGTTAATCACTTCAAAGTTATTGCACTGCAACACCACGGTGACGATATTTTTACCGATGTCATGCACGTCGCCTTTCACCGTGGCCATCACGATCTTGCCCTTGGTGCGGGTGTCGCCGGAGCGCAATTTTTCCGCTTCAATAAACGGCACTAGATGCGCCACCGCAGTCTTCATCACGCGCGCCGACTTCACCACCTGCGGCAAAAACATTTTCCCCGCGCCAAACAGATCGCCGACCACATTCATGCCGACCATCAACGGGCCTTCAATCACCTCCACCGGGAAATTGGCTTGCAGGCGCGCTTCTTCGGTGTCTTCAAGAATAAAGGTAGTGATGCCGCGCACCAAGGCATGGGTAAGCCGTTCTTGCACCGACCCTTTGCGCCACGCCAGATCTTCAACCTGCTCCTTGCTGCCGCCGCCCTTGAGCGTCATTGCCATCTTGACCAGGTTTTCTCCTGCGTCGGGGTGACGGTTGAGCACCACATCTTCCACTGCATCGCGCAGCTCTTTGGGTATCTCATCGTACACGCCCAGTTGCCCGGCGTTGACGATACCCACATTCATGCCGGCCTTGATCGCGTGATACAGAAACACCGTGTGGATCGCCTCGCGCATCGGGTCGTTGCCACGGAAGGAGAACGACACGTTGGACACGCCGCCGGAAATTTTGGCGTAGTTCAAGTTTTTTCTGATCCACGCAGTCGCTTCAATGAAGTCCACCGCGTAGTTATTGTGCTCCTCAATACCGGTGGAAATCGCGAAAATATTCGGGTCGAAAATAATATCTTCCGGCGGGAAGCCGACTTGATTGACTAGAATATCGTAGCTGCGTTTGCAAATTTCAGTCTTGCGCTTGAAGGTATCGGCCTGACCATCCTCGTCAAACGCCATCACCACCGCGGCTGCGCCATAGCGGCGCACCAGTGTGGCGTGCTTGATAAAGGCCTCTTCGCCTTCCTTCAGCGAAATGGAGTTAACGATAGATTTACCCTGCACACATTTCAGCCCAGCCTCGATGATGCTCCACTTAGATGAGTCTATCATCAGCGGCACGCGGCATATATCCGGCTCGGAGGCGATCAGGTTTAAAAACTTCACCATCGCGGCTTCGCCATCCAGCATCGCCTCGTCCATGTTGACGTCAATCACCTGCGCGCCGGTTTCTACCTGCTCCTTAGCAACCGCCAGCGCCTCTTCATATTGTCCCTCCAATATCAGACGCTTGAACTTGGCCGAACCGGTGACGTTGGCGCGCTCACCGACGTTGACGAACAAGGAGTCCTCGCCGATATTGAATGGCTCCAAACCGGACAAGCGGCACCTGTGTTCCAGCTCAGGAATTTTACGTGGCGGCACATCTTTCAGCGCCTCGGCAATGGCTTTGATATGCGCGGGCGTGGTGCCACAGCAACCACCGGCGATATTCAGAAAGCCACTGCTGGCAAATTCTTTCATCAGGCGTGCAGTGGTTTCCGGCAACTCGTCGTAACCGGTATCAGACAGAGGATTGGGCAAGCCTGCATTGGGATGGGCGCTGACATAACAGCCTGCCACCCGCGACATTTCCTCGACGTAAGGCCGCATCAACTCCGCACCCAAGGCGCAATTCAAACCGATGGACAACGGTCTGCTGTGTGTCATCGAGTTGTAGAAAGCTTCGGTGGTTTGCCCGGTAAGAGTGCGTCCGGAAGCATCGGTAATGGTGCCGGAAATCATGATAGGCACGCGCACATTGTGCTGTGCAAAATAATGCTCAATGGCAAACGAGGCAGCCTTGGCATTCAGCGTATCAAAGATGGTTTCTATCATCAGGATATCTGCACCGCCATCGAGCAGTCCGCGTATCGCCTCGGTGTAACTTTCCACCAGTTCGTCGAACGTCACATTGCGCGCGCCGGGGTCATTTACATCCGACGAGAGCGACGCGGTGCGGCCGGTAGGGCCAAGCACGCCGGCGACAAAGCGCGGTTTATCGGGCGTAGAAAATTCATCGCACAAGCCGCGCGCCAATTTAGCAGCTGCCACGTTCAACTCATACACCAGATGCTCCATCTCGTAATCGGCCATCGACACCGAGTTGGAGTTAAAAGTGCAAGTCTCCAGAATATCCGCACCCGCCTCCAGATATTCGCGATGGATGCCGCCGACGACATGCGGCTGCGTCAACACCAGCAGATCGTTGTTGCCTTTCACATCCACTTTATGATCGGCAAAAATTCTACGCGCTCCGGCGTATTCGCCATACAGCTCGGTGCCGCGATAGTGCGCCTCGCTCAGCTTATGCAGCTGTATCATGGTGCCCATCGCACCATCCAGAATCAGGATGCGTTTTTGCAGTAGCTTCTCTATGGGATGTGGCGAAGGGATCATGCTGTCATGCTCAAAAAATGAGCGCGGATTTTAACATGGTTGGCGCTGTTAGCGCCTGATGTTGCAGACACATCTGAATGTAGTTTTTTCCTTGAGTCAAACTGCAAAGCTGGAAAAATTGACCACTAGTGTACTGTTACATTCTTAATGGCACTGATTCTGATATAGCATTTTCAACATTTATTTCATGCTGGCAATCGGATGTAAGTAGCTTAATGCTTAATGTCACTTGGAGGGCCCGCTCAGGTAGGGTGCGTGAGACCCCCTACGATTCTAGTAAGCACGATCCGTTTAAGTTCCAACCAGCGTGCAACACTACACTAGCAGCCTCCTACAGTTTCAATACTATCGCAAAAGCGTTTTACCTCCCCCTGCCCCCACTCGCTGTTTAATGTGAACTCGCTCAACGGGCGTTTGAATGCCAGTTTGCTGATCCAGCGAAAAAGTGCTTCCAGTTCGCCAAACCAGAAGAAGGGGTGATAGTTGCTGGAGATGGCGAGGGTGTAGCTCAGGGTTGCGCCCTTGGTATGGATACGATTTTTTAGTGGCTCAAATAACATTTCCAGTTCGAACACTTGCAAGGGTGGCCCGCAGAAGGTGGCAAAGGCGCCGATCTTTTTATGTTGCAGCCCTGTTGCGGTGTTGAGATAGCGCGCCAGGGGGTAGGAGAGATAAAGCCACTTGGGGCCGCCCAGCAGGATGAGGTCGAAGCGGGACACATCGGCATGAGTA
>JBCKTZ010000017.1:0-25976 GCA_038925245.1 Gallionellaceae bacterium | reverse complement strand
ACGACCGCGGCCGCGGCGGCGCTAGTTGCTGTTGGCGGTAGTAATTCTCCTCCCATTGACATTTCCCCCACCGGTTCACAGGGTAACGTAGCGGACGAATGGGCACGCTTCATGAAAAAGAGTCCCCTGAACATTGTCACTTATACGGTTGATATCGACAAAGTAACTACCGGGCAGGGGCCGGGCTGGACTGCGCTGCTAAAAAGCATAGCGAATCAGAGCAGCGGAAAATATTTTGATGTCACCAGTAGCGGTAGCCAGATTGCCGATACCTTGAATAAAGTTTTTTCTGAGATTCAGACCGTCAACAGCGTGTTTGCCTCAGTGAGCTTGCCGGTAAGTGTCAATACGCAGGGAACTTTCCTGAACCAGGTGTATATCGGCATGTTCCGGCCTGATGGGGACGCTTTTCCACGCTGGAACGGCAATCTAAAACAGTACAAGCTTGGCTTAGTCAGCGGTGTGCTTAAACTGCAGGACGCGGACAACAACAGCGCCATCAGTTCGCAGACAGGCTTTATTTCAGAGTGCGCGCGCAGTTTTTGGACGCCTTCCGCGGTGGATACCTACTGGTCATTCAGGCCGCAAGGAAGTTGTCTGACTGTGGCTAATTCAGATGTTTCTAATTATCCAGACGGCGATATTGTGGAAAAGGGTGCGCAGGCCTACGTGTTGCGGAGTGCGGTCGCGCGTACGGTGAAAACCTGCTCTTCGACATCCTGCGCCGCCCCCATGCCTAACTTTGATAATACCACTGTGACAGCAACAGCTCTGGGCTTGGGCGCAACAGATACGGCGCAGCGTGATGCGATCATCAACTGGACGCGTGGACTTGATGTTGATGTCGAAAAATCGGTTGGCTGGACTTCAACCCAAATGCGCCCTTCGGCGCATGGCGACGTGGTGCATTCGCAGCCGGTGGCAATCAACTACGGCACAGATGCAGTACCCCAGGTCGTGGTGTATTACGGCGGCAACGACGGCGTGCTGCGCGCTGTCAACGGCAATCGCACCACCAGTATCGGTGCTGCTGCCGCGGGTAGTGAACTCTGGTCATTTGTCGCGCCTGAGTTCTACACCAACCTCAAGCGCATTCGTGACAACACCGTTACCATTAGCTTCCCTGGCAGAACCACGGGGTTGCCCAAGCCTTATGCCTTCGACGGGCCGATCACCGCTCACAAGGATGCCTCCAATGCCTGGATATACGCCAGCATGCGGCGCGGCGGACGGGTGCTGTATGCTTTTGATGTGACCACTCCTGCTAGCCCAAGCCTGAAATGGAAAATTGGCTGTCCGAATAACTTCCCCGCTACTGGAGTAGTTGACAATACAGGTTGTACTGCCGGTTTAACAGACATCGGCCAGACATGGTCCCAGCCCAAAGTGATTAAAGCGCTGGGCTATATGTCGGGCACTACGCCCTTGCCCATGCTTATCATGGGCGGGGGTCACGATACCTGCGAGGATGTCGATTCCACTACCACAGCCTGTCCCTCTTCTCCCAAGGGCAACAAGATTTATGTGCTGGATGCCAATACAGGGGCATTGCTCAGGACCCTGAATACAGACCGCAGCGTGATTGCCGATCTGACGATTGTGCCGGACAGCGACGGACTGGCCAAGTATGCCTACGCTGCGGATATGGGCGGCAATCTCTATCGCATCTCAGGTGCTAATGCCAATAGCCCTATAGGCACGACGGCACCGGGCAGCTGGACGATTACCAAAATCGCCTCTCTTGGCTGCAACACGGTGTCCACTTGTACTAGTCCTCCTAACCGGAAATTCATGTTTGCACCGGACGTGGTCGATGATAATGGTACTTATAATCTGTTGATTGGCTCCGGCGATCGCGAAAAACCATTGGCCATTTACACCAATGCTGCCAGCGTGGCCAACCATTTCTTCATGGTAAAGGACAGGCCAACGGATACCACCTGGCTTACTTCTGAGTTTAATACGTGTAGCGCGAATGTGATCTGTAGGAACTCGCTGCTGGCAATCACGTCCAGGGCAAATCCGACCCAGGCTCAAGTGGATGCAAAAAAGGGCTGGTATTTGGGATTAGCTGTCACCGAACAGGTGGTCACATCCGCCATCACGGTATTCGGCGTGACGATATTCAGTACGCACCAGCCAGCCGTATACGCGGCTGGCACCTGCGGCCCCAATCTTGGCACGACTCAAGTTTATAACATTAGCTTCAAGAATGCGGCGAGCGCCAATGAAACAGCCGATCGCTACCAAACCGTCATTGGCGGCGGTTTGCCGCCGTCACCTAGGGCCGGCATGGTGAAATTGGATGACGGGAGCATCGTTCCCTTTGTGATCGGCGGCAACCCGGATTCTCCGCTTGATAACAAAAAACAGATTTCTCCCGTTACTGTAAAGCAGCCCACGAGCAGGGTTTATTGGTATATTCAGAAATAATGGGAATAACAAGGATGAAATTCATTCAGCATCAGCGGAGATTGGCTCACTTGCGGATACATATCCAGCATGGTTTTACCTTGATTGAGCTGATGATTACTGTTGCGATCCTAGCAATTTTGCTGAGTATCGCAGTGCCATCATTTCGCGATGTCTTGCTAGGAAGCAAGCTCGGCTCGTACGCCAATAACTTTCTTGCAAGTATCTATTTGGCACGCGGCGAGGCCATCAAACGCAATTCGGTGGTTATTCTTTGTGCCTCATCCGATGGCACAAGTTGCACGGGTAGTTGGGAGCATGGATGGATCGTATTGACGGGAACAACGGTTATCCATCGTCAGCAGGCGTTGAATTCCGGTTTTAAAATGACGGAATCGGGTGGCACTACCAGTCTTAATTTTCAGGCAACAGGGGTGGGCGTCACACCAGCCACTCTAACCGTCTGTCGAGCTACGCCCTCCGCTGGTGCCCAAGAGCGCGTGATTTCGGTCAATTTAACAGGACGAGCTTCGGTTTCCAAGACAGCGACTGGTTCTTGTCCATAAAATTAATTGCACTGTTGGCTACTCTGAATGGATAAATCCAACGAACCCAACAATTATCATGTACCGATTGAAAATGTTATCCAGGTAATATTGGTGGGGGCGTTGCCGTCCACCTCAACAATCGACTTGTTCCCGGATTTAAACCCTGAGCTTGTCATGAAGTAATACTATCATCCGCCCGATAGATGAATTCAAGCGTTATTTAAAATCAGGATGCCAGCGCCTTCGGCAAAGCAAACACCACATTCTCCGAGATACCATCCAGTTCATGCACACTGTTTGCGCCCAATTCCTTGATACGGGCAATCACATCTTGAACCAGCACCTCGGGAGCTGAAGCACCGGCGCTGATGCCAATGCGGCTCTTGCCCAACAGCCATTGCGGATCAAGTTCGCTCGCGTTATCCACCAGATAGGCGGGCACACTCATGTTATGCGCCACTTCGCGCAGGCGGTTGGAGTTTGAGCTGCTGGGCGAGCCTACTATAATTACAACATCACACTGTCTGGCCAGTTGTTTGACTGCATCCTGACGGTTTTGTGTGGCATAGCAGATGTCGTCTTTCTTCGGCCCGACTATCGAAGGAAAACGCACCTTGAGAGCGGCGATGATGGTGGTGGTGTCGTCGATAGACAGGGTCGTCTGGGTGACAAAGGCGAGGTTTTCTTCGTCTTTTACATCGAGCAACTGAACGTCTGCGGGAGATTCCACCAGATACATGCTGCCTACGCTCTGCCCCATGGTGCCTTCCACTTCAGGATGGCCAGCATGGCCTATCATGATAATTTCCTTACCCTTCTCGCGCAGGCGAGCAACTTCGTTATGCACTTTGGTCACCAAGGGGCAGGTCGCGTCGAACAGTGTAAAACCCCTAGTTGCAGCCTCTTGTCGTACTGCTTGCGAAACGCCATGCGCGCTAAATATCAGGATACTACCTGGCGGCACATCGGCCAGGTCTTCGATAAACACGGCACCTTTTTTGCGCAGGTTGTCGACCACAAATTTATTATGCACGACTTCATGACGCACATAGATGGGGGAACCGTGCAGGGTCAGGGCGCGCTCGACCATTTCGATGGCGCGATCTACACCGGCACAGAAGCCGCGTGGATTAGCAAGTATGATTTCCATATCTATCCTTTAGACAGGAGCCTCTCAATAAACAAGAAACCTACCTTTTTATTAACTTATTAAATATAATCAATCACTTGCAAGTATTCGTTGCGTAGGGTGCGCCGTGCGCACCATGGTGCGTGTGAGGCACCCTACGGTTTACCTTTAAAACCATCCAGCAATAATAACGCAGCCCCCACCGAGATCGCTGAATCTGCCACATTGAAGGTCGCGAAGTGGCTCGTGTTCCAGTGGAAGTCCAGAAAATCCACCACATAGCCATAGGCGACGCGGTCGATCAGGTTGCCGAGGGCGCCGCCCAAGACCAACGCAAGCGCCAGACAAAACAAGGTTTCTTGCGCATGCTGGCGCAGCAATCGCACGATCCAGACGGAGGCCGCCACGGCGATCGCGCTGAACATCCAGCGTTGCCAGCCGCCTGCATCGCTTAAAAAACCGAAGGCTGCACCGCTGTTATGTCCCAACACCAGATTAAAAAAATCAGTGACATGCAGACTTTCGCCATAAGTGAAATGGCTGCTGATCCAAAGTTTGCTGGCTTGATCCAGTACGATGATTATAGCGGCCAGGCTCAACCAGATTTTTTGCCCGAACTTTCCGGCTTGAGTTTGTGCTGAGAAAATAAACAGCATCATTGATTTAAGCCCAAGTGATTTAAGCATGGCGACGAGTTTCATTTTTGCCGGCCAGATTACTCACGCAGCGTCCACATAGTGTTGCGTGTGCTGCATCACTGCCAATATCTGCGCGGTAATGCCAGCAACGCTCGCATTTTTGATGGGTGCTGACTGTCACTTCTATGCGTTGCTCTGCTTCGGTGTTGGCACGCTTTACATCTGCACGGGAAGTGATCATCACAAAGCGCAAATCATCGCCCAGGCGCGCCAGCACTTCATACTCGGCATCCATTGCATAGATGTCTATTTCTGCAGCCAAGGCAGAGCCGATGTGGCCGGCTGCGCGCGATTCTTCCAGTCGTTTGTTGACCTTGGCACGCCAGGTACAGATGACCTTCCAGTCCTGCGCCAGCTTGTTATCATTAGCAGGTAGTGGCGGCAAGTCGTACCATAGCGTTTCAAACACACTGCTTTGTGGCTGAGCTTGCAGACTCCACACTTCTTCGGCAGTAAAGCTGAGGATGGGCGCTATTAATCGGGTTAGCGATTGTGTGATGTGATACAGCGCGTTCTGTGCCGAGCGCCGACCTTTTGAATTGGGTGCAGTTGTATAGAGGCGGTCTTTCAATATATCGAGATAAAAACCGCCCAAATCTTCCGAACAGAATGCCTGCAATTTTTGAACGACCGCGTGGAATTCGTATCGCGAGTAGTCGTGCTTGACTGCAGATTGCAGATTGCTTACCGCTAATAAAGCATAGCGGTCAATTTCCAGCCATTCTTCAACCGACAAAGTTTGCTGCTTTACATCAAAGTCCGAGATATTCGCCAGCAAGAAGCGCAATGTGTTGCGGATTCGGCGATAGCTCTCCACCACGCGCTTGAGAATTTCGTCGGAGATGGTCAGCTCACCGGAGTAATCGGTGGAGGCTGTCCACAAGCGCAGAATGTCGGCACCTAGCGTGTCAAAAATCTTTTGCGGCGCGATGACATTGCCTTTGGACTTGCTCATCTTGTGGCCGTGGCCGTCCACCACAAAACCATGGGTCAGCAATCCCTTGTAAGGGGCGCGGCCATCGGTAGCACAGGCCGTCAACAACGAAGACTGGAACCAGCCTCTATGCTGATCTGAGCCTTCCAGATACAAGTCCGCAGGGAAAGTTAATTCTTCACGTTGACGCAACACGGATGCATGGGTGGTGCCGGAGTCAAACCATACATCCAGCGTGTCGCTGATCTTGCGATAGTGTTCGGCATCGGCACCCAGCAACTCGGCAGCATCCAGACTGAACCAGGCTTCTATGCCTTTTTGCTCAACAAGTTTAGCAACCTGTTCCAGCAATTCAGCTGTGCGCGGATGCAAAGCAGCGGTTTCCTTGTGCACGAACAGCGGCATCGGCACGCCCCAGTTGCGCTGGCGCGACACACACCAGTCGGGACGATTTTTAATCATCGCTTCGAGACGGGCACGCCCCCAGGAGGGGAAAAATTCGGTCTCGGCAACGGCCTTGTTGGCAAGGTCGCGCAATGCTGGGTTACCCTGCGAATTTTGTTCCATGCCGATAAACCATTGCGGTGTGGAACGGAAAATGATGGGTGTTTTATGCCGCCAGCAATGGGGGTAGCTGTGCTGAATTTTTTCCAGAAGCAGTAGATGGCCACTGGCTTTAAGGGCGTCGATCACTACATCATTGGCTTTCCACACAAACAGGCCGCCTACCAGCGGTGTGCTGGCGATAAATTTTCCATCGTCCGCCACCGGGCTGTCATTCGACAGTTTATATTTTTGTCCGATGAAGTAATCGTCTAGGCCGTGCGCGGGTGCGGTGTGCACCAAGCCAGTACCGGCTTCTGCGGTGACGTGATCGCCGCAGATGATAGGCACGAGCCTATCATTGAATGGATGCTGCAGTTGTATCAATTCCAGCGCACTGCCTTTGCAGCTGGCGATGGTGTCGCCGCTCAGGGCATAACGTGCCAGACAGGCTGCTGCAAGCTCTGACCCCAGCAACAGATAACCGCGTTCTGTTTTGATCAGCTGATAGTCAAACTCGGGATGCACACTCACCGCCTGATTGGCCGGCAAGGTCCATGGTGTTGTGGTCCAGATAACTGCATACACTATCGCATCAGTAGACAACTTTACGCCAAACGCTTTCTCCAAAGCTGCGTGATCCGCAACTTCAAATCCCACATCGATCGCGGGCGAGGTTTTATCCTCATGCTCCACCTCAGCTTCGGCCAGTGCAGACTGGCAATCCAGACACCAGTTCACCGGCTTCTTGCCCTGATACAAATAACCCCGAGCGTGTATAGCGCCGAGCGAGCGAATAATATCGGCCTCGATTTTGAAGTTCATAGTGAGATAGGGACGGTCCCAATCGCCCAGCACGCCGAGCCGGATAAAATCTTTTTTCTGGCGCTCAACCTGCTCCGCCGCATAGGCACGGCAGAGCTCGCGGAACTGCGCGGGCGGAATGCTTTTGCCATGTTTCTTTTCAACCTGCAGCTCGATCGGCAGGCCATGGCAATCCCAGCCCGGCACGTAGGGCGCATCAAAACCCGCTAGCGTCTTGCTCTTGACGATTATGTCCTTGAGCACCTTGTTTACCGCATGGCCGATATGAATGTCGCCGTTGGCATAAGGAGGGCCGTCGTGCAGAATGAATTTCGGACGCCCTTTGGACGCTGCGCGTATCTGCTGATAGCGCTTTTGTTGCTGCCATTGCGCCAGCATTTGCGGTTCGCGTTTTGCCATATCGCCGCGCATCGGGAATGGGGTGTCAGGCAGATTGAGGGTCTTCTTGTAATCCATGTTCATTAAACCATTTCTTAGTGTTTGTTACATCGAGCGCAATTTGTTGCGTCAAACTTTTTAAATCCGGATATTTTTCCTCGTTGCGCAATTTGTGTAAAAACTCTACACGCAGGTGTTGCCCGTAAATTTCCTGTGCAAAATCCAACAGGTGAATTTCCAGCACAGCGCGGCCATTTGCATGCACCGTTGGACGCACTCCCAGGCTCGCCGCACCATGCAGCGGAGGGATATGGTCACCGGTGACGCGCGCCACAAAGATGCCAGACAGCGGCGCGCGATTATGTTTCATCTGCACATTGGCCGTCGGGAAACCGATCTTACGACCGAGTTTATCGCCATGCACGACCCGCCCGCTGATACTGTACGGACGCCCAAGGAACCTTGTGGCAGCGCGCATATTGCCCGCTGCCAGCGCAGTTCTGACCGCCGTGCTGGACACTCGCACGCCGTCGAACAGCACGCTATGCATGGCTTCAACTATAAAACTCTGCTGGCCGGCAATCTTTTCCATCAGTGCAAAATCGCCGCTGCGACCGCTGCCAAACCTAAAATCATCGCCGATGAGGACGTATTTGACCGCCAGATTTTTATGCAGCGCATCGATGAAACCGCTTGCGCTCATTTGTGCAAACTGGCTATTAAAGCGGCAGATATGCACCCGGTCCACACCCAGCTCTGCCAACAACTCCAGTTTTTCACGCAAGCTGGTGAGTCTCGCAGGTGCTTGATCTGGCGTAAAAAATTCGCGCGGGTGCGGCTCAAAAATAACCACTGCGCTAGGAATACCACGAGATTTTGCCGCGTCCATCAATCGCGACAACAACGCCTTGTGGCCCAGATGCACACCATCAAAATTACCGATGGTGAGTGCAACAGGCTGGTGATCAGGAGATTGGAGTCCGCGAAAAATCAACATAAGAAAATCAACATAAGGATGAATTATACATTAGGGGCAAGGGACAAGGCTCAAGGTTCAAGGTGCAAGTTAACTGCGCAACCCATTGAACCTTGAACCTTGAACCTTGAACCTTTTAAGCCGTCCCTCCGACAGTCAACCCATCAATCCGCACCGTAGGTTGCCCCACCCCAACCGGCACAGACTGCCCTTCCTTGCCGCAGGTTCCCACCCCAGGATCCAGTGCCATATCGTTGCCTACCATGCTAACCCGGTTCATCGCTTCTGGGCCATTGCCTATCAGGGTGGCACCCTTCACTGGATAGGTGATCTTGCCATCTTCTATCATGTAGGCTTCGGTGGTGGAGAAGACAAATTTTCCATTGGTAATATCGACCTGACCGCCACCAAAATTTGCCGCATACAAACCATGCTTGACCGAGGCAATAATTTCTTTCGGATCATACTTGCCATTCAGCATCATGGTGTTGGTCATGCGCGGCATGGGTATATGGGCATAGGACTCGCGCCGCGCATTGCCGGTAACAGCCACACCCATCAGTCGCGCATTCATCGTGTCCTGCAAATAGCCTTTGAGGATACCGTCTTCGATCAGCACGGTGCGCTGGGTGGGGTTTCCCTCGTCGTCCATATTCAAGGAACCACGGCGGTCGGCGATAGTGCCGTCGTCAACCACCGTCACGCCCTTGGAGGCAACGCGTTCGCCGATGCGTCCGGCAAAAGTGGAGCTGCCCTTGCGATTAAAATCGCCCTCCAGACCGTGACCGACGGCTTCGTGCAACAAGATGCCGGGCCAGCCCGGACCGAGTATCACAGTCATGTTGCCGGCAGGGGCCGGACGTGCATCGAGATTGACCACGGCCTGATGCACGGCTTCCGCCGCATATTTCTGCAATATCTCATCAGTGAAATAAGCATAGTCAAAGCGGCCACCGCCGCCTGCAGAACCCTGCTCGCGTTTGCCATTGCTTTCGACGATGACTTGCAGGGAAAGACGCACAAGTGGGCGAATATCGGCATTCATCAGACCATCGCTGCGTGCCACCATCACCACCTCGTATTCGCCCGCCAGGCCTGCCATGACCTGGGTTATACGAGGGTCAAGGGCACGTGCGCAGCGCTCAAGCCGCTCAAGCAAGGCAACCTTTTCCGTCGCACTGATGCTGGCGATGGGGTCATGCGGCAGGTATAACTGCGAGGCCTGCTCCTGTGCCAGCAAGCTGCCTTTCTTGCCCTGCGCTGGCTTGCGACTTAATTGGCAACTTAATTGCGGCACACTTTGATTTCCACCCTGGCGTGCAATGGCGCGAGTCGCCAATGCTGCATTTTCCAGCGCGGCCAGGCTGATGTCATCTGAATAGGCAAAGGCAGTTTTTTCGCCGCTTACCGCGCGCACGCCCACTCCCTGATCAATACTAAAGCTGCCGGACTTGACAATACCTTCTTCCAACGACCAACTCTCGGCGCGACTATATTGAAAATACAGATCGGCATAGTCAAGCTGGTGCGTGAGCATTTTGCCGAATATTTTCTCTAGCTGGCGCTCATCCAATGCAAACGGCGTAAGCAGCGATTGTTGCGCGATGGCGAATATGGAATCTTTTTGCATCAAACAATCCTTATTTATAAAATATTCAATATAATCAATATATTACGTAAACACCCATGTCTAAGTCCGTGCACCGTGCACCTTGCACCTTGCACCTTGCACCTTGGACCTTGAACCTTGAACCTTGAACCTTGAACCTTTTAAATCAGAGTGCGATGAGTCAAAGCAGGCAAGCTTGCCCGCAAACTGGCTTGATAATTCGGATTAATTTCTGCCACAACCACACCCGAACCCCGTGGCAATTCGTCAAGCACTCGCCCCCAAGGATCCACGATCATGCTATGCCCGTGTGTTTCGCGGCCATTTACATGAAAGCCGCCCTGCCCTGATGCAATGACGTAAGCCAAATTTTCAATGGCACGCGCACGCACCAGGACTTCCCAATGCACTTTTCCGGTGGTGGAGGTAAAGGCAGATGGCAATACAATAATATCCACATTCTTCATCGCACGAAACAACTCGGGAAAACGCAGATCGTAGCAAATTGCCAAACCGATCCGCCCGAACGGGCTATCGATCACAACGACCTGCTTACCCGCTTCAATGGTGTTTGCCTCATGATAATGCTCATTGCCAAGGTCGAGATTGAACAAATGAATCTTGTCATAGCGCGCCACTTGCGTCCCGTATTCATCAAACACCAAGCAGGTATTGCGCACCTTGTTAGGCGCTTCGGCCACTAGCGGAATCGAACCACCCACCACCCAGATGCGGTGCTTGCGTGCTATTTCCGCAAGGAAAGTTTGCACGGGACCGGCGCCAAACTGCTCGCGCGCCGCCACCGTGTCACCCTCTTTCATGCCCATGATGGAAAAAAACTCAGGCAATACCACCAGCTGTGCGCCTTGCGCCACGGCGTTTTCAATCAATCGGCGCGCTTCACTCAAGTTTCCTGCAACATTCGGACCCGATGCCATTTGCAATGCAGCAACCTTGAATGCATTTACCTGTGCAGCTATGCGTTGTTGCGTGGAATTTATGTCTGCCATGATGCGCTCTTTAATATCCTAAAAACGGCAGTTCAAGCCACAGAGATCACAGAGGACACAGAGAATGCATGGCACTCAAAGGGTTTCGCTTTTCACCTGTTGGGCGAGTCTCAACAAGTGAAGAAATCATTGTTTCTGCTCTGTGATCTCTGTGTTCTCTGTGGCCAAATGCTTTTAATAGATTGATTGATTTACTGTCTACTTTTCAGACTTGCTTTCACCAGCTTTTTCCACTTTCGGGTCTGCCCAGTTTCCCGAGATATTATATTCAAATGCCGCCAACTGACCGAGTGGATCTCCCAATATTTTGCTGGCAAGAAAAACACCCACTCCCACAACCGGGGCAACTACCAACGCAGAAATCAGCGCTGCGCTATTGCCCACAGCTGGAACGATGCGTACCTTGATATCCTGTGTTTCATTGGCCAGATTTATCTGCCCCTTCATTGTTACTTTTGCAGAGGAGCCTTCAATTTTCAAATTATCGGTATTGATTACGCCCTGCTTTAAAACTGCCGAACCCTTGATACTGTCGAATTCGAATCCCTTGCTGAACACATCTTCGAAGTCCAGTGTAATACGCTTGGGCAATGCTTGCAGACTCAAAATACTCAGCACCTTGCCGATTCCAGGATCTACCTGCAGAAATTGACCTTTTACCATATCCAGATTTAACTGGCCGTTCAGTTTGGCATTGCTATACATCCGCGGCGTGCCCGGCCAGTTAAAATTTCCTTCCAACTTTCCACTGCCATTTTTGACACTGTTCGGAAATCCGTAGCGGCTCAGCACGTTACCCGCATTGTTGATATCAAGCTTTACATTGAGCTGAGTCTGCATATTGTTTTCTTGCAGTCTCCATTTGCCATCTGCCTGCAGCACGCTATCTGGATTGATCAAGCGTAAATGATCTATCAGGAAATCCTGTCCCTGTTGCCTTGCCTGAAGCTCCAGCTTGCCCAATTGCCGCCCTTTGTAGCTGAGTTTTTCTACCGTCAAGTCGAGATCCGGATAATCAACATTGCTGACAACCTTTGTCTGGTCATTTACTTCAGCCAGTCCACCTGCCTTCAACTTTGAGCTAGGCTCGACTTGAGTTTTAGGGCCGCTATTGGCCTCTGAAAACGCCAGATCCAGATTTTTGAGTTTTGCCACCAGCTTGCCATTATTCTTTGACTGCCAATTCAACTCTCCATTGACCTCCCTGGATGCGAGCTGCACTTTCAGCACATCATTGAGACTATTCGCCTTGATATGCAAGTCATTCACATTATTGCCATAGCCACTCAATTTTTGTATCAAAAAATTGGCACCTGTGAGACCGCCACCGGTGAGACTGACAGATGTGCCACCCTCACTGTCAACCAGACCCGCCAGCACAGGCCACCCCTCCAGCGACACCTGCGGTATCGTGCCTGTCACCCACACACCATCCCTACCAGCTTTTTGTGCAACATTGCCAAAATTAATGATGCCCCGATCAACATTCCAGACACCCTCATTGTCTTTTTGGCGCAATACATTTGCGTTGAGCAGCGAACCATATTGCATAGTCCAGGCGTCACGAACTGAACTCAAGTCTTTCATCTCCAAACGCAGGGAAACAGCCTCATCTGCACGCTTGACAAAGGGTGCAGGCAAGTCTGATTGCAAACCAGACAGCGTGGAAGTCAACACTACCTTGGCAAGCTTGTTCTTCACCGCTACTTCAACATTCCACTCGGGCTCTCCGCTCAATTTTCTCCATGCCGGGTGCGGATTGCTGTCGTGCAGCGCTGAGAAATTTGCCCGCCCACTCAGTCTGGCATTGATTGCGCCCCCCTCTCCGCTTTCTATTACCAGCTTGGCCGGCCCCCCGAGTATTTGCACTACGATATTTTTTGCACTAACTCCTGCTTCGGTAAACAGCAAAGCACCATTTACCTTGCGCAAGGTGGGTAGGTATTTGCCAATCTCTATTTCGCTATCGGTAAAATGATAAGTGCCGGCAACTTTTAGCTGCTGACTTCCCTGCAACGGAATATCAAGAAGCAGATTCAACTTGCCTTTTCCACGCGCAACAAAATCATCGGCATAACCATCAAGATGTTTGCGCGCCGGGCTAGCATGAATATATTCCAGCACACGCGCATTATCCCCTTCCGCTTCGCCTTGAATTTTCAACATCAAATCCTCGCTCAACAGGTCGGGTATCGCCATCCTGACATTTTTAATCCGCACCCCACCCGTCATGGCCGATGCGGTAGTGAACAACAATTCTTTTCCCTGAATCAGTAAGTCGACATTTGCATTATCGATACGCGGCCACGCAGGTGCATACTTCAGAGCAACACCACTTGCCCGTGCCTGAATTTTGAAAATCCCCTTCTTGTTATCCGCAAACGGAAAGTCGTTTATATCCCCTTTCAAACGAAGCGTGGAATTAAGCAACTGACCATTCAGTAACGCTTTATTAAGCCATGATCGTGCATCCGTTCCCAAGGCGAACAGCGGAATATATCTTCCGGCATGAGGTAGCGCAACCCGAGTCAAATGAACATTCAAATCCAGCTTGCCGGGACTACCGGCCAGCGTTTGATAGCTGCCATTAGCGGTAACTTCGAGATCCGCATTGGCCAACGCCACATTACGCAACTTCACTTCAACTTCGCCTGCAGCCGCCTTCCAGTTGGCCTGCGCGGCAAACCTGTCAAATGCCAGCGGCTCAGGCATTAACTCTGGCGCATCCAACTTCAGGCGGTCAGAATTGATAGACACTGAACCGCTGCTTTCATTGCCATCAACTTCCCCGCTTAAACCTGAAAAACCGGGCAGTTTGCCAACACGTTGGAGTGACAAACCGTCAAATCGCCCTTTTACTTTATAGTGCAGTTGCTTGGCTGCATCTGCCTGCCATTTCAACTGCAGGCCTTCGACTACTCCCTGCGGCGAAAATTCTGCATACTTGTTTTTTGAACTGGCTATCTAAAGGCAAATATTCCATCATCTTCGCCAGTCCATCCAGCTCGATCAAATTTGCGCGTATATCGCCTGAGGAAGATTCTTTCCCTTGCAGATTGCCCAGATTACTAAGATGGCTCAGATTGCTCAAACTAACGAACACATCTGTAGGCTTCAACACAAAGCCATTGAATAGCTTAAATGAAAATTTTTCCAAGGACACTTCCAGTCCCAGCGGAACATCTCGCCATCCAAGTCGACCACTGAGCACATGTATATCCAGCTGTGGCAGGTTCTCGGCTAGCTGTGTCTGCACCTCAGCCAGTGCCAGGTCTGTCGTTACCCGGCTGATCTTGCCCTCCTCCACTTCTAGCCAACCGCGCAACGCTCCACGGCCTTGTTTAAGTGCAGAAGGCAGCGGTAGCCAGGGCTTCCATGCGGCTAGGTCGGCATAGTCAAACTGGGTGAACATTTCGCCACTCCAGCCAGACAAATCATCAAAACTTTTACCGTAAAAATCACCTCGCACATCTAGCTGGGTCGACAACGCTGCCGGGGGCGTGGCGCGCATTGCAAAACGGTGATTATTCCCGTCATTTTCAATAATCAAATTCACCTGCTCAAACACCAGCAGGGGGGCTGCCTGCTTTTCATCCAGCCAAGAAATATGCCCACCGCGCACCACGATGCGCGATTGATTCAACAGCATATTGGAAAAATTATTATCTGCGTACGCCCCCTCCAGTGGCACACCGGAAATATGCAGCACACCGTGAACATCGCGCTTAACCGTTAAGTTAGGCTGGTCAATTTCCACACTGGCCAAGCGCAATTCTCCGGTCAGCACTGACATCCACGACACCACGACATCAATTCTCTGCAAGGCCAATATGCTTTGTTGCTGTTTATCCAGAACATGAATGTCCGACAAGCGCAGGTGCGGGCCTATCCCATGCCAATCGGCTTCGATTCTACCTATCTCTACAGGCAATCCGATCGCATTGCTCACTGCATGAGTGATGCCCTTGTGATAATGCTCGATGTTAGGTAACACCCCGTATCGTAATGTCAGCACCCCCCCTGCAGCAGCTAAAACCAGCAACAGGCCCAACGCCAGTGCAATGCGCCGCAAAAGTACAAAGGTATGGCCCGCTATTTTCAGTGAATTTTTCAGCATGCTTGTTGACAACATTTCATGGCGTCAAAAATCCTAGTTGGCGACGCCGATGATAGCTCGCGCAGCGAATTGATGTCTCCATGTATAAAGAATCCATGTAGTATGAAACTATGTAATATTAAACTAGGCAAGTAGGACACAGGAATTTTATAATCAAGCGGTATACGACGCCCATTTTAACCCGAAGCCCATTCCATGAACACCTCTAAACCGCTGTCTCACCCTGATTTTGAAGCGATGGTACAACATAGCTCCCGTTGCAGCCGTTATGTTCAGCATCTGCTTGCTGCCGATGCCTCTCTATTGCCATGGTTGCGTGAAAATTTCAGCCAGCCGTGCAATGCAGATGAAATGGCCGCGTGGCTAGATGCCATGCCAGGCGGGAACGGGAACGAGAATGAACTGTCCGCCGGGTTGCGCATCTTGCGCAAGCGCGTGATGCTCAAACTGCTCGTTCGTGACCTGGGTGGGTTGGCTGATCTTGATGAGGTGATGGCCAGCATGACTGCGCTGGCAGAACTGGCCGTTCGACGCGCCCAAAGCTGCGCCATGCAGGCGCTGGCGCAACAGTATGGACACCCCATAGGCGCTGACAGCGGCAAACCGCAGGAATTACTGGTAATCGCCATGGGCAAGCTGGGTGGGGGCGAGTTAAACGTTTCCTCTGATATTGACCTGATTTTTGTATATCCAGAAGACGGCGACACTAACGGCGCACGCAGCATCGGCAATGGTGATTTTTTCAGCCGTGTAGGACGAAAAATCATTACCCTGATCAACGAGATCACTGCCGATGGTTTCGTTTTTCGTGTGGATATGCGTTTACGTCCCTATGGCGACAGCGGTGCGCTGGTAATGAGTTTCGCCGCGCTGGAAGAATATCTGGTGGCGCAGGGACGCGAATGGGAGCGTTACGCTTGGATTAAAGCGCGTGTCATTTCACCCGCCGCCTGCCCTGCAACAGACGAGCTGGTCAAACTCGCCCAGCCCTTCGTGTTTCGCAAATATCTCGATTTTGGCGCGTTTGAATCTATGCGAAAACTGCATGCACAAATACGCCAGGAAGTGCTGCGACGCGATCGTCTGAACAATGTAAAACTGGGCCCCGGCGGCATCCGCGAGGTCGAGTTTATTGCACAGGTTTTTCAATTGATACGGGGCGGACGTGATGCACGCCTGCGCATTCGACCTACCCAGAAAGTCCTGCAATTACTGGCCGAGAACGGGCAGTTGAGCGCAGACTCCGTAGCCAAACTGGATGCGGCTTATGTTTTTTTGCGCAATCTGGAACATCGTTTGCAATATCTGGACGACCAGCAAACCCAGGAATTGCCAGAAAAAGAAGAAGATCAGGCCATTATCGCCCTTGCCATGGGCTACCCAACTTACACCGCACTGCTGAATATTTTTAAGCAGCACCGCGATATTGTCAGCAAACATTTTGAGCAAATATTCAGCACCCAGGAAGATACGTCCGCAGAAGCAAAAACACAGCCCGAAACTACAGCGAGCGTACTTTGGCAGGAAGGAATGCAGGCAGATGAAATGCAAGATGGCTTAGCCAAACTTGGCTACGCCGATGCCACCTCCATGGCCGAACGCCTGCTGCAAATTCGCGACAGCGGCCGCTATCGTCAGTTACCCGAACTCAGCCGCCAGCGCCTGGACAAGATCATGCCGCAGTTCATCAGCCTGTGTGCTGCCACCGGCAATCCAGACCAAACGCTGCCGCGCGTACTCAAGCTGCTGGAAAATATCAGTCGCCGTGCTTCTTATCTGGCATTCATGGCCGAGTATCCGCAGATGCTTCCCCGTCTAGTAGGCATCGCAAGTGCCAGTGTATGGGCTTCTGATTATCTGACCATGCATCCATTTCTTCTGGATGAATTGCTGGATGCTCACGAAATATACCGCGCACCGGATTGGCCTGCGCTGGATCAATTTCTGCAAGCGCAACTTGCAGACTGTAACGACGACCTTGAACGCGCCATGGATGTGCTGCGCCAGTTTCATCACAGCCAGACTTTCCATCTGTTGGCCATGGATATACAGGGCTTGCTGTCGCTGGAAATATTGAGCGATCATTTGAGCGATTTAGCTAATTTGATCCTGAAGCATGTATTGGAATTATGCTGGCGCGATGCGCGCAAAAAACACCAAGCAGAACATCATTTCGCCATCATTGCCTATGGCAAGCTGGGTGGGCGCGAGCTGGGATACGCCTCCGATCTGGATCTGATTTTCTTGTACGATGACCCCCATCCCGATGCCGGCGAAATTTATGCTAGGCTGGCACAGCGCATCAACACCGTGCTCAGCAGCTACACCTCTGCAGGCCGTTTATACGAAACAGACCTGCGCCTGCGGCCTAACGGTGCCAGCGGCCTGCTGGTCAGCAGCGTCAGCGCATTTGAGGATTATCAACAGAAACATGCCTGGGTGTGGGAGCATCAAGCGTTGACACGTGCTCGCTACAGCGCGGGAGACAATAAGGTTGGTTCGCAGTTTGAGGAGATACGAAAAACCATACTATGTCAGCCACGCGCCATCAAGGAATTGCGCCACGAAGTGGCGAACATGCGCCAGAAAATGCACGATGGACATTCTAATAACAGCGAGTTATTCGAGATCAAACATGACAAGGGTGGCATGGTGGATATCGAATTTATCGTGCAATTTTTGGTGCTGGCGTATGCTGCCACCTATTCTGAACTGAGCGCCAACAGCGGCAATCTCGCACTTCTACAGCTGGCGGCAAAACTAGATTTAATCGACAAAGAACTCAGCACATCGGTTCAAGAAATTTACCGCAGCCTGCGCCTTACACAACACAAAATGCGCTTGAACAGCGAACCTTGCTGCCGCATGAATGCAAAAGAAATCAACATTGAACCAGTGCTAAAGCTATGGCAAACCTTATTCCCTGAAAACGCTGGTCCCATTTCTAATTTAAAGTAGGGTGCGCCGTGCGCACCATGGTGCGTGTGACGCACCCTACCAAAATACACCCCTAGTGGCGGGGAGAGCGAAGCGAGGGACCTGAACCCATAGATATGTCACGCCTCTCCGGTTTTTATGGCAACGCTTATCACGCAGCGGGGAGAAATTTCGGCCTTAACGGTTGCATCTCCCCACGAGTTTACGTGGATAGGCCTGAGAGCACCGTGCTCGTCAATCTCATATTGTGAAACATTGTTGCTCTTGATATTTGTAACATACGCATACTTTCCCGAACTCGCGATTGTGATGCAAACCGGGGTTACCAAAGATTCCGCGGTGGCCGGTATCATCGGTACTAGACTGCCATTCCCGTCTAGCGTGTATTGCGAAACATGGTTGCTATTTTGATTGACCACATAGGCATACTTACCCGAGGGGGCTATGCAAATCGACATCGGATGTTTACCGGCTGCTACAGCCGCTGAAGCCGGTGCAAGGCATCCATTCGATGTGATAGAAAACTGCGAGACGTCGCCACTGGTTCTATTGACCACATAGGCAAATTTGCCCGATGGCGCTATGGTAATGGAACGCGGAGCTGTCCCTGCGTCTATGGTTGCAGGACTCATGGGCTGCAAACTGCCATTGTCAGAAATAAGGTACTGTGAAATAGTGTTGCTGCCGTTATTCACCACGTAAACATATTGACCCGATGGATCAACAGTGATTGCCACAGGAATCACGCCGGTCTCGATAGTCGCGGGAGACATGGCACTCAGCGTGCCATTCTCGCCGATCAAATACTGTGATACTTCCTTGCTACTACTATTTACCGCATAGGCATAACGCCCGGATGGATCGATGGCAATTTCAACAGGACAGGTACCCGCCGCGACAGGCGTTGAAATTTCAGCAAGACTTCCATTCTGATTGATGCTGTATTGCGAAATGCTATTGCCGCCCTGATTGGCCACATAAGCATATTTACCCGAGGGGGGCACAGCGATAAAAACCGGGGTGGTGCCGGTAGCAACCAGCGCCGGGAGTAAGGGGGTGAGGCTGCCATGGTGATCAGCCTGGTACTGAGAGATGCTATTGCTACCCTGATTGCTCACATAAACATAATGCTGATGGCGATCATTACTTCCACGGAACAATGCCAAGCATTTTTGAAAAATACCTGTACCCAAGGTTGCACTACTGCCGGACATCAAAATACTCCTTCTCTTGTTTTGTTCTTCATCCAAAATAATCCATTAGCCTCGTCATTCCCGCGCAGGCGGGAATCCAGCAATAAAACATTCGCGAAGCGGTCAAAACAGCAGCATGATCCCGCTTCGCGAGGCATATTTTAATCAACTGGATTCCCGCCTGCGCGGGAATGACGGATTTTTAGTTTAATAGACAATCTGGATTCATTAAGATTGCTTATCTATTCACACGCAGCGAGCTATCCACATCTACGAAACTGCACGTACCACCTGAGCGATATTTTCAGCCCAGTAACGTACTTTTTCGCCATCTTCACCTTCCACCATTACACGCAGTAGCGGCTCGGTGCCGGAAGGACGCAGCAGCACGCGACCCTTGCCATCAAGCGCCGAGATCGCTGAAGTGACTGCGGCTTGCACCTCGGCATGCAAGGTGCAGTCCTGACCCTTGGAGATACGTACATTGATCAACACCTGTGGATACATCAGCAGGTCCGAGGCAGCTTGTGTCAGTGTCTGGTTACCTGCACGCAATGCATGCAACACTTGCAGTGCAGAGATAATGCCATCCCCCGTGCTATGACGATCCAGGCAAATAATATGGCCTGAATTTTCACCGCCTAATTGCCAGCCCTTTTGCTGCAATAATTCCATCACATAACGGTCGCCGACTTTTGCGCGTGCAAACGGAATACCCATGCGCTGCATCGCGTGCTCGAAAGCGAGATTTGTCATCAAGGTGCCCACGACCCCCCCCCTTCATCACACCCTGCTTTTGACGATGTTGCGCAATGATGTAGAGCAACTGGTCGCCATCATATAAACGACCTTCTGCATCCACCATTACCAGACGATCGGCATCGCCATCCAGCGCAATACCCAAATCAGCTTTGTGTTCAATAACTGCCTTCTGCAAATTACCGGGAGCAGTGGCGCCGTATCCATCATTGATATTCTTGCCATCCGGCTGCACGCCGATGGTCACTACGTCTGCGCCCAGCTCATGAAATACAGGACCGGCGATGTGGTATGCCGCTCCGTGTGCGCAATCCACCACCAGTTTCAGCCCGCGCAAGTCCAGCTCATAAGGGAAGCTACTCTTGCAAAATTCAATATATCTGCCGGCTGCATCGTCCAGACGCTTGGCTTTGCCCAGCTTGGCCGAGGGCATGGTGACAATGGGTGCATCCATCCCGGCTTCGATGGCGCGTTCGGTTTCGTCGGGTAATTTACTGCCGCTTGCGGAGAAAAATTTTATGCCATTATCTTCAAACGGATTGTGCGAAGCAGAAATCACAACCCCCGCCTGCAAGCGCAAAGCACGCGTCAAGTAAGCCACAGCCGGAGTCGGAATCGGCCCCGCCAGATACACATCCACACCTGCGGCGATCAGGCCTGCCTGCAATGCAGATTCAAGCAGATAGCCTGAGATACGCGTGTCTTTGCCGATCAACACCGTGGGTCGCTCACCTTCGGCCAGATGCCAATCCGAATTGGCCAATACCTTGCCCGCCGCGTAACCCAAGTGCATCACAAACTCCGGCGTAATGGGAAATTCACCCACCTTGCCGCGGACACCATCGGTACCAAAATATTTTCTGCTCACTGTGCTGCTCCATTCATTTTTATAAATTCACATGCATTCATGTAGGGCGGCAAAAGCGCACAGAGAAAGGAAATCAGGCAAGCCCCAGAAACACCGTCAGAGAGCGGTTCACGGCCAACATAACATCATCCCCTGCCGAGCCGAAAGAAGTGCCCAAGCGCTCCCGTTTAACCGTCATGATTTTATCCACCATCAACTGAGAAGTTTTTTGCAATCCGTTGCGCTCATCAGGACTGACGGTGATGCGGAATAGCGGCGCAGCAACAAGCTCGCTCGACACCAGCAATACCGTAAATGTGGCATGAGTCTCGTTGAACTGGTCGGCTTGAATAATGAGCGCCGGGCGCGGCTTGCCAAAATCACCCTGCATCGCCACGGTAACGAAATCCCCCCGCTTCATGCCTCCCAACCTTCGATGTCAGACAGTGCCAAATCCATAAATTCGGAGATCGAAGTATCACCCCTGTCCATTTTGGCAGCCAACAGAGATTGGCGGCGACACTCTGCCGCGAAATCCTTCTGTCTTGTATCTGGCACCCAAATCTGCACCGGGCGCAGCCCCGAAGCCCGCAACGCAGCGCGGTGCTTTTGTACGCGTAGTGAAGTTGCTGAACTCATGACTAGCTCCTGACATTGACCGTTACATGAAACGCATGATAGTCTGTTTTTTTGTTACATGCAACGCATGAAGAGCAGCATCAAGGGTTTAATGTTTCTGTCCACTGTCCCCTCTCCCACTTGTGGGAGAGGGTAATTTCGCCTAACCGTAACCGCGTGGGCAAGAAAACATTTGCCACCCTACCCGGCTAACCATTGACTGCATTCCAGATTTTAAGTGCATCACAAGTAGCCTGCACATCATGCACACGTATTATGCTTGCCCCGTGTTGCACTGCCAACAGTGCGGCTGCCACGCTTGCTGGCAGACGATTATTAACATCTTGTCCGGTGATAGCACCCAGCATAGATTTTCGCGATAACCCAGCCAGCAGCGGCACACCCAATTCTGAGAATTTCTGCAAATTTCGCAACAAGTTCAAGTTATGCGCTAATGTCTTGCCAAAGCCAAAACCTGGGTCTATAACAATTCGATTCCGAGGGATGCCCGCAGCTTCTACCACTGCCACACGAGTGCGCAAAAACTCCAGTACTTCGATCACGACATTCTCATAATAAGGCTGTGTTTGCATGGTGTCAGGCTGACCTTGCTTGTGCATCAGACACACGGCAGCATTACTTTCCACAACAGCTGCCAAGGCTTCCGGCTGTTGCAACGCATTGATGTCGTTGACCATGTGCACGCCTGCAGCCAGCGCAGCCCGCATCACTTCAGCCTTGCAGGTATCGATAGACAAGGGCACACCCGCATCGCGCAACCCCTCAATTACCGGCATCACTCTATCCAGCTCTTCCTGCACGCCGACTGTCTTGGCCCCGGGGCGGGTTGATTCACCGCCGATGTCGAGAATATCGGCACCTTCTGCAATTAATTGTTGCGCATGGGAAATGGCAGCATCGCGCAACAAGTGGCGACCGCCATCAGAGAAAGAATCGGGAGTGACATTGACAATACCCATCACTAAAGGACGGGACAGATCTAAACGGTAAGAGCCGCAGTTCAACATGGAAAAAATAGTAAGTGGTGAGTAGTAAGTGGAACATAGTGAGTGGTGAGTTGGAAGTAGTGAGTGGCGGGTGGTTTTACTTACCACTTACTACTCACAACTTACTACTCACTCACCACTTACTACTCCCTACTTACCAGTTCTAGGTGGCTTGGGCAGGTTCTGCCGGTGCAGTCGGTGTTGCATCCTGCGGCGGCTGCGGTGGCTGGACTACTGCAGCCGGTTTCGGTTCACGCGGCGGGATGCCGGCCATGATGTCGTTAATTTGATCGGCATCCAATGTCTCCCATTCCAGCAAAGCCTTGGTCATCGCTTCGACCTTGTCTTTATTGGCCTCGAGCAAGCCGCGCGCCAGCTTGTATTGCTGATCGATGATACGGCGGATTTCTTCATCCACTTTCTGCATCGTCGCTTCCGACACGTTCTTGTGTGTGGTCACCGAGCGACCGAGGAACACTTCGCCATCATTCTCGCCGTACACCATAGGCCCCAAGGCATCCGACATACCCCATTGGGTCACCATGCTGCGCGCCATACCGGTAGCACGTTCAAAGTCGTTGGAAGCACCGGTAGTCATCTGCTTCATGAAGATTTCTTCGGCAATACGTCCACCAAACAGCACGGTGATGGTGTCGAGAATACGATTTTTGTCCAGGCTGTAGCGATCTTCCGCTGGCAACTGCATGGTCAGACCCAACGCACGTCCGCGCGGAATAATGGTCACTTTATGCACAGGATCGGTCTTCGGCAACAGCTTGGCTACAACCGCGTGGCCGGATTCGTGATACGCCGTATTGCGACGCTCTTCTTCCGGCATGACCATGGAACGGCGCTCCGCTCCCATCATGATCTTGTCCTTGGCCGATTCAAAATCGTCCATATCGACAAAACGCTTGTTTCGGCGTGCCGCAAACAAGGCTGCCTCGTTCACTAGGTTGGCGAGGTCGGCACCCGACATGCCGGGCGTACCACGTGCCAAAATGTCCATCTTCACATCGGCATGCATCGGCACCTTGCGCATATGCACCATCAATATTTGTTCGCGACCACGGATATCGGGCAAGGTGACATACACCTGACGGTCAAAACGGCCAGGACGCAGCAACGCGGAATCCAGCACGTCGGGACGGTTGGTTGCCGCAATCACGATCACACCGCTGTCGCCTTCGAAACCATCCATCTCGACCAGCAGCGCATTCAGCGTCTGCTCGCGCTCATCATTGCCGCCGCCCATGCCGGCACCACGCTGGCGACCGACAGCATCGATTTCGTCGATAAAAATAATGCAGGGAGTTTGCTTCTTGGCCTGTTCAAACATATCACGCACACGCGCGGCACCAACACCGACAAACATTTCCACAAAATCGGAACCCGAGATGGAGAAGAACGGCACTTTGGCTTCGCCCGCAATCGCTTTGGCCAGCAGTGTTTTACCTGTTCCGGGGCTACCCACCAACAGCACGCCACGCGGAATACGTCCACCCAATGACTGATATTTGGTTGGATCACGCAGGAAATCAACCAGTTCGGAAACTTCTTCCTTGGCTTCATCACAACCGGCCACATCGGCAAAGGTCACGCGCTCCTTGGTCTCGTCCAGCAATTTGGCTTTACTCTTGCCAAACGAAAATGGCCCGCCGCCTTTGCCGCCGCCTTGCATCTGGCGCATGAAAAATATCCATACGCCGATCAACAGCAGCATCGGGAACCATGACACGAAGATACTCATCCAGAACGATTGCTCTTCCTCTGGCTTGGCTTCAACTTTTACGCCGTGCTTAAGCAGGTCAGACACCATCCAAATATCGCTGGGCGCATAGCTGGTCACACTTTTGCCATCAATCGTTACCGCTTTCAGGGTACGGCCCTCGATAGTCACCTTGGCGATTTGGCCCTGTCTGACCTCTTCAAGGAATTGTGAGTACTCCAGAGGCGCCTTGGCGGACTGCTGCTGATTTTGGCTGAACTGTTTGAACACAGTCATCAGCACCATCGCCACAACTACCCAGATTCCTACACTTTTAAACATATTATTCATGAATGTCTCTCTCGATCCGTATAACAATAACGTATTAAACACTGTGCGACCATAATACTCAAGGTCACCTAAAATTCTAAGGGGCAAGGGACCAGAAACTAGGTGCAAGGTACAAGGGGCAAGGTACAAGTAACTGCACAACCCCTTGAACCTGCTTTTGCCTTTGCTTGAACCTTGAACCTTGAACCTTGCACCTATCTTTTGAACCTTGAACCTTGCACCTATCTTTTGAACCTTGAACCTTGAACCTTGAACCTCTTCAAGACATCGCTAAAGCTTACCAGTTCCCAACATATACACTTCGTTGCTGCGGTCACGCGAAGCTTTGGGCTTGCGGCTAACGACTTTGGCAAAATACTTACGCATTTCTTTCACATATTCCTCGAAACCCACGCCGTGAAACACCTTGACCAGGAACCTGCCATCAGGTTTTAAATGCTGCACGGCAAACGCCAGGGCCAATTCGGCCAGGTGTATCGCGCGTGCCTGGTCTGATATATCAATGCCGCTGATATTGGGTGCCATATCGGAAATTACAAGTTCGATCTGCTTTCCGCCCAGCATCTCCTCCAACTGAGCCAGAACAGCATCCTCACGAAAATCCCCAAGTATGAACTCAACCCGTGGCAACGGATTCATCGGCAGCAAATCCAGTGCAATCACCTTGCCCTTGTCGCCCACCTTATTAGCTGCAATTTGCGACCAACTGCCCGGTGTAGCACCAAGGTCCACAACCACCATGCCGCTCTTGATGAGGTGATCGCGCTCGTCAATTTCCAGCAGTTTATAGGCTGCACGTGAACGGTAACCATCCTTCTGCGCCTGTTGTACATACGGGTCGTTGATATGCTCGCGCATCCACTGTTTACTGGTTTTAGTAGGCTTCATCGTTTAGAATGTCGAAATATATCCGGAGATCATAATGTTAATACTGCCTGTTACACAACGCCGCGAGCTAAAAGCCAGCGCCCATGCTTTAAATCCCACCGTCATGATAGGCAATGCAGGCCTGACGCCCAGCGTGCTGGATGAAATATCCCGCACACTAAAAAGCCACGAGCTGATCAAAATCCGCGTGATGATCGATGACCGCGAAGCACGTGCCGCGTTGTTGCAGGAAATCTGCACCCAACTCAATGCCGGCGCAGTGCAGCATATCGGCAAGATCTTGGTCATTTACCAACCACAGGAAACCCCGCTGCTGTCTTTGACAAAACGCAAAAAAGGCAAGCCACTGACCAAAAAGCAGTTGGGTAATAGAACCTAAGCAGCCGATCAGAATCTCCCGCCCGCTCTAATTGGTAGTCGGGATAAATACAGGCACCTCTAAAAATCCAATTTTTAGAGGTGCCTGTATGGCATTCGGCTTGCTAAATC
>JBCKTZ010000016.1:0-26519 GCA_038925245.1 Gallionellaceae bacterium | reverse complement strand
GCTCTGGAGAAAGACAGCACAGAAGCGGTGAATGACGTGCGCGATGCCATCAGCCGTGTGCGCGGTGATCTGCCGGGGGAAATAAAAGATCCTGTCATTACCAAGGCCAATACTTCTGGCCGCCCCATCCTGACCTACAGCGTGTCATCCGCACAGATGGATGAACAGGATGTTTCCTGGTATGTCGATAATGATATTGCCAAGGTGATACTGGCGGTAAAGGGGGTCGGCAGGATGTCGCGCATAGGCGGCCTTGATCGAGAAATTCGCGTTGAAATTGACCCGGACAAGCTGTTCGCGCTGAAAGTATCTGTAGCGGATGTGTCGCGCCAGATCAAGCGCATACAGCAGGAATCGTCGGGCGGAATGGCGGAAGTGAGCGGTGCGCAACAGTCGCTGCGCACGCTGGGTACAGTCGCCACCGTAGATGAACTGGCTGCGATGAATATATCCTTGTCGGACGGGCGGCGCTATCGCCTGGATCAGCTGGCGAAGATCAGCGACAGCAAAGCCGAACAAACCGGCATTGCATTAATGAACGGCAAGCAGGTGGTAGCGTTTGAAATTACCCGCACCAAAGGCGTGAGCGAAATTACCGTGGCAAAAGGCGTGCGAGCAGCGGTTGCCAAGCTCAATGCGGAACATGCCACGTATAAAATCGCCGAGGTAGTGGATAGCGTCGCGGCGGTGCAGGAGAACTTTAGCGGCTCTATGGTTTTATTGTTCGAGGGTGCGTTGTTTGCGATATTGGTGGTGTGGTGGTTCCTGCGCGACTGGCGAGCCACCATCGTTGTGGCATCGGCGTTACCTTTGTCCATTATCCCGACCTTTATCGGCATCTACTATTTTGGTTTTACGCTTAACACCGTGACCTTGCTGGCACTGGCATTGGTGGTGGGCATACTGGTGGATGATGCGATTGTGGAAGTGGAAAACATCGTGCGCCATTTGCGCATGGGTAAAACACCTAAGCAGGCGGCGATGGAGGCCACCGAAGAGATCGGTCTCGCGGTGGTGGCGACCACCTTTACGCTGATTGCGGTATTTTTGCCGACCGCCTTCATGAGCGGGATACCGGGGAAGTTTTTCAAGGAATTTGGCTGGACGGCAGCGCTTGCAGTATTTGCCTCGCTGGTGGTGGCGCGATTGCTGACACCGCTGATGGCGGCCTACATGCTCAAGCCTGCTAAAGAGCCAGTTGCCGATAGCAAGCTGATGCATCGTTACCTGGGCTGGGCTGGCTGGTGTCTGAACCACCGCCTGTTAACGTTTATCTTTACCATCCTGTTTTTCGTGGCGTCGATCATGCTGATCCCGCTGCTGCCCAAAGGCTTTGTACCTGCACCAGACCGGGCACAAACCCAAGTGACGATCGAACTGCCGCCTGGTAGTTCGCTGCAAGACACCCTGGCGGCGGCTGAAGCTGCGCGGGAAATTCTTTCCACTGTGCCCGATGTAATTGATGTATTTACAGCAGTTGGCAGAGGGGTAAGCGGGGATCGGTTTTCCTTAGGCGGTTCAACCGAAATTCGCAAGGCTAACCTGACCATCAAGCTTACCCATCGTAGCCATCGCCCTTACACGCAGCAGCTTGTGGAGGCCGAGATGCGCGAAAAATTGCAACAATTGGCGGGGGTGCGTGTGTCAATTGGTGTGGGCAATGCCGGTGAGAAATTCGTGCTGATACTGAGCGGGGATGATGCCGACATATTGACTGCAACCTCACGCGAGGTGGAGCGCGATTTGCGTACTTTGCAGGGCTTAGGCAATGTGACATCGAGTTCCAGCCTGTTGCGCCCGGAAATCATTATCCGTCCCGATTTTGCGCGCATGGCAGACCTCGGTGTGACTGCGGCGAATATCGCAGAAACAGTGCGGGTGGCGACAGCGGGTGACTACAGTGTTGCGCTGGCCAAGCTCAATTTGCCGCAACGGCAGGTGCCTATCCGCGTAATGATGCTGGAATCGGCACGCGACGATCTGGATGTGCTGGCGCGTCTGCCGGTACCTGGCAAAAACGGCAATGTAATGCTAGGCTATGTGGCGAATATTTCGATGAACAGCGGGGCCGCGCAAATCAACAGACTGGATCGCAGTCGCATGGTGAGCATCAACATCGAGCTGGGCGGACGGCAACTGGGTGACGTGGTTGCCGAGGTTGGCAAGCTGCCCAGCATGAAATCATTGCCTCCAGGGGTGAAACGCGCGGAGACCGGCGACGCGGAAAGGATGAATGAGCTGTTTGGCAGTTTCGGCCTGGCAATGCTGACCGGGGTCATGTGCGTGTACATTGTGCTGGTTTTGCTGTTCAGGGATTTTCTGCAACCAGTCACTATCCTTGCGGCGTTGCCGTTATCGATGGGCGGCGCGTTAGTGGCTTTGCTGTTGACGAATAACAGCTTCTCGATGCCATCGTTGATCGGGCTGCTGGTGTTGATGGGAATCGTGACCAAGAACTCCATACTGCTGGTGGAATATGCCATCGTGGCACGTCGAGATCACGGCATGAACCGCTATGACGCCCTGCTGGATGCCTGCCACAAGCGCGCACGCCCTATTGTGATGACGACGATTGCGATGGGTGCAGGTATGTTGCCGATTGCGATGGGGTTTGGATCAGACCCCAGCTTTCGTTCGCCGATGGCTACGGCGGTGATCGGCGGACTGATCACCTCAACCCTGCTGAGCTTGCTGGTGGTGCCGGTGGTGTTTACCTATGTGGATGATGTGTTCCAGAAAATGCAGCAGGTATTTTTGAAAAGTCGGGATATTTTTGAAAAGAAAAATTAATCCGAACGAAGCATAGCCTAAAGCCCACAAGAACCTTAAGAGGCCCTACACTACGCTCTGCTTCGCATAGGACAAGAACCCTTGGGGTAATCTGCGGACAACTGCCTGTTTTTAGCAAAACAGGTGTTGGCTTGTAACAAGTCTTTGTTCAGAATAGTATTAGCATATTCTAATATAGAAAGTGTGCCATGAAGACGACGCAATCAGTGCTAATCGCATTTACTATCCTCGGCATCAATCTCCCTGCAGGGGCGGTTGACCTGATTACAAGCTATCGTGCAGCGCAGGGTCAGGACTCGGTGTTTGCCGCAGCGCGAGCTGCGCAAAGAGCGGGGCAGGAAAAGCTGCCCCAGGGACGCGCCACCTTGTTGCCCAGCGTGAACATCACTGCAAACAGTATTTACAACAACAATGAGACTCAATATAACCCGGTTGTGACCTTCCCTCTGTCAGGGACAAGCCGGTTCGTCAACAACGGTGCAGCAATTACGCTGGTTCAGCCCTTGTACCGCCAGAACAACTGGCAAGTGTATAGCGAGTCTGAATTGATGGTTGTGCAATCCGAAGCACAATTCAAAAATGCAGAACAGGATTTAATTATTCGCACAGCACTAGCGTATTTTGATGTGCTGGCTGCGCAGGATGCAGTTAATCTGGCCGAAGCGCAGAAAACAGCCATTGCAGAACAGCTGGCTCAAGCCAAGCGCAATTTCGAGGTGGGCAGTGCAACCATTACCGACACCCTAGAAGCGCAAGCTCGCCATGATTTGACCAACTCGCAGGCGATTGCAGCGCAAAGCAACCTAGAAATCAAGGAGCGCAGTTACGAGCAACTCACCAATGCGATGCCCAAAAACCTGCTTCCTGTGGGGGCAGCCTTCAAGCTCGAAGCGCCACAACCGGCGGATCAGGAAAAATGGGTAGAACAGGCGCAGCAGGGCAATTTGCAATTGGCAGTCGCCAAAGCGAGTGCAGAATTGGCCGGCAAGGTGGTGGTGCGCAGTCGCGGCGGACATTATCCAACGCTGGACTTGGTAGCCAGCTATGGTAAAAATAACATCACCCCTGTGGGCGATAGCAGCATTGCCCGCAATAACGACCAGACCAACTCGTATGTTGGCGTGCAACTAAATATCCCGCTGTTTCAGGGTGGCGCCACCCAATCCAAGTGGCGTGAAGCCGAAGCCAACCGTGACCGTGCCAACGCTGAACTGGAGACCGCCCGTCGCACTGTCGGCCTGCAAGCCAGACAGGCGTACACCGGCGTGGTGAATGGCATGAGCCAGGTGATGGCGCTGGAACAAGCGTTGAAATCCAGCGAAAAACTGCTGGAAGCAAGCAAGCTGGGGCAAGAAGTGGGCGTACGTACCAACCTCGATGTGCTGAATGCGCAACAACAACTTTACTCCACTCGTCGTGATTTATATCAGGCAAAATATAATTATTTGATCAGCCGTTTAAAACTCAAGGCCGCTGTCGGTAGCCTGGCAGAAGATGAGTTGGTGGTGGTGAATCAGGCTTTGCGTTAATCTCTACGGGTTCAGGCCCCTCGCTTCGCTCTCCCCGCCCCCTGGGGGCGTATTTTGGTAGGGTGCGTCACACGCACCATGGTGCGCATGGCGCACCCTACCCAATCCCCTGACTACTTGCGGCTAGGTGGTTTTTAATTTCAGATTGTAAAAGTTTGTATATTAGTATATTCTAATATACATGCATTATTAATTGGGATATTCGACGATGAAACATCAAACTTTACTCTTGGCTGTTTTGGGACTTTCTGCCGGACTGCTATCTTGTTCGGCACTGGCAGCGGAGTCATTGGCGCTGGGCAAAGCCGAATATCGCGAGGTTGCACAGACCTATAGTGTGGAGGGTGTGGTTGAGGCTGTCAGGCAATCAACCGTATCCGCGCAGATTTCCGGGCGCGTTAAAGAGTTGAATTTTGATGTGGGCGATACCGTAAAAAAAGGCCAGGTCATCCTGCGTATCGACGAGCGTGAGACTGCACAAGCTTTGGCAGGTAGTCAGGCGCAGCTAATGCAGTCACAGGCTGCACTGACGCAGGCGAAGGCAAGTTATCAGCGTTCGGTGCAGTTGTTCGAGCAGAAATTTATCAGCCAGTCAGCGCTGGACAAGGCTCAAGCCGATTACGACATGGCCAAGGCGCAGTCTGCCGCAAGTGAGGCGGGCAAAAGCCAATCGGCACTGGCGCGCGGTTATGCTGCGGTCATTGCGCCATTTGGCGGGGTAGTGGCATCGCGTCTGGTGGAAATGGGCGAAATGGTTACGGTGGGTAAGCCGCTGATGGTCGGTTTCGACCCAACTCAAATGCGCGTAATTGTGAACGTGCCCCAGTACAAATTGGCCGAAATCGGCTCAAACCCCAAAGTGAAGGTGGAGTTAAGTTCGTTGAAACGCTGGGTGCAAGCCGCTGCGGTCACGGTGCAGCCGACCGCCGATGCGCGTACTCATAGCACCCAGGTGCGCGTAACCCTGCCTGCAAACGAAAAAGGGGTATACCCCGGCATGTTTGTCAGGGCGCATTTTGTGGTTGGCAAAGCAAGCAAGCTGTTGATCCCGGCAAGCAGCGTGCTGCGTCGTAGCGAGGTGGTGGCGGTTTATGTGGTCGATGACAAGGGTGTAGCCAGACTGCGCCAGGTGCGACTAGGTGAAGCCTCGGGAGAAAACGAGATAGAAGTGCTGGTCGGTTTGAATCCAGGTGAAAGTGTGGCGCTGGATCCGATCAAGGCGGGTATGGCTACAATGCAGAAGAAGTAATTTGATCATCCTGGAAAAAACAGTTCGATCCGCAGATTACGCAGATTAAATTGATTTTCAAGCAGAGCGTAGTGGAGGCTGCTAGTCACCAACGTGATGCTGCTGGTAATGCATATCAGATTTTTCCAATCTGTGTAATCTGTGTAATCTGTGGATCGCTTTTTTTAGATTCATCTCAACATAAAAGTTCTCAGGAATAACGATCATGGGTATCTCCGGACGTATCGCTAAATTGTTCATGCATTCGCAAATGACGCCCTTACTGGCGCTAGTAGCGGTGCTCTTGGGCATCTTCTCGGTGCTGGTTACACCACGCGAGGAAGAACCGCAAATCAACGTCACCATGGCCAATGTGATGATCGCCTATCCGGGTGCATCCAGCCAGGACGTGGCACGCACCGTGTCGACGCCCGCAGAGCAGGTGTTGTCGCAAATTGCCGGTGTGGAGCATGTGTATTCGGTGTCGCAGCTGGGCATGGCAATACTCTCCGTGCAGTTCAAGGTCGGTGAGATGCATGGTCCTTCCATGGTCAAGCTCTATGACGTGATCAATTCGAATGCGGATTGGCTGCCTCCCACGCTGGGCGTGATGCCGCCTTTGATCAAGGCGCGCGGCATAGATGATGTGCCTATCGTGTCCTTTACCCTGTGGCGCGAGGAAGCCGTTGGCGGCGGTTTGGCGTTGACCCATGTGGCCCATGCAATTGAGACGGAACTGAAGCGTGTCAAAGGCACGCGTGAAGTGTCTACCATTGGTGCAACCCAGCGCATGGTGCGCGTGTTGCTGAACCCCGAAGCGCTCAATGCTTATCAGCTGTCGGTGCAGGATGTGCGTGGCTCTTTGCAGGCCGCTAATGTGTCACAGAATGCGGGAGTCTTGACGCAATCGAATCGTGAAGTGATGGTGCAAACAGGACAGTTCTTGAGCAATGCAGGCGAAGTTAAGCAGTTGGTAGTGGGCGTCGCCAACGGCAAACCGGTTTACTTGCAGGATGTAGCCGAGGTGCAGGATGGTGCTGATCAGCCTTCCAGTTATGTGTGGATGGGGTCAGGTGCTGCCTCGGCTGAGAAGGGAATGAATGCGAAGGGCGAATTTACCGCGGTCACCGTATCAGTGACCAAAAAGCCGGGTGAAAATGCGGTTGAAGTGGCCGAAAATTTGCTGAAGCGGGTGGAGGAATTGAAGGGCAGCGTAATCCCTTCTGATGTACAGGTAAGTACCACACGCAACTACGGCGAGACTGCCAATGACAAGGCGAAGAAATTAATCCAGAAACTGCTGCTTGCCACCAGTGCAGTGATTGCGCTGGTGTGGATTGCACTAGGCCGTCGCGAAGCATTTATTGTGGGTGTTGCGGTGATATTGACGCTGGCAGTTACCTTGTTTGCATCATGGGCCTATGGCTTTACGCTGAATCGTGTGTCTTTGTTCGCGTTGATTTTTTCGATCGGTATTTTGGTGGATGATGCCATTGTGGTGGTGGAAAATATCCACCGACACCGCGAGCTTTCCGGCGATAAGCCGCTGTCAGAAATTATTCCTCTAGCAGTGGACGAGGTAGGCGGCCCCACCATACTGGCGACTTTCGCGGTGATCGCCGCCTTGCTGCCGATGGCTTTTGTGAGCGGTCTGATGGGCCCTTACATGAGCCCGATACCGATCAATGCCAGCATGGGCATGCTGATCTCGCTGGGAGTGGCCTTTGTGGTGACACCCTGGTTGGCGCTGCGTTTCTCGGCCTCGCACCATGCGACCGTAAGAGATGAAAAGGAAACTCGCCTGGTACGCTTTTTCCGCGAGAAACTGACACCGTTTTTGAATCGTGAACAGGGTAAAAAGGCCAGGAAGAAACTCTGGTTGTGGATTTTTGCCGGCCTGTTTTTCTCGGTTGCATTGGTAGGGGTGAAGCTGGTGGTGTTGAAGATGCTGCCCTTCGACAACAAGTCCGAATTTCAGATCGTGGTAGATATGCCCACCGGCACCGCACTGGAGCAGACCTCTGCGGTGTTGCACGAGATTGGCGCGTATCTGGCCACTGTGCCTGAAGTAACCGATTATCAGGGCTATGCCGGCACGGCTGCACCCATCAACTTCAACGGCCTAGTACGCCAATATTATCTGCGTGCGGCAAGCGAGCAAGGCGATATTCAGGTGAATCTGCAAGACAAAGGCAAGCGCAAGCGCAGCAGCCATGAAATTGCGAGCAGCGTGCGCGAGCCGATTGAAAAAATTGCGAAAAAATGGAGTGCTAAGGTCAAGATTGTCGAAGTTCCGCCCGGCCCGCCAGTGATGTCGCCGATTGTGGCTGAAATTTACGGACCGGATTACGAGGGTATGCGTAAGGTGGCAAGCAAGGTGCGTGAGCAATTTGGTAACACTGCGGACATTGTAGGCATCGATGACACGGTGACTGAAGCTGCACCCAAACTGGTGTTGCATGTATTGCAAAGCAAGGCGGCGTTACTGGGCATTGCACCGCAGGATATTGTAGACACGATATACGTGGCGCTGTCCGGCCAGGACGTGACCTCACTGCACGATGCAACGGCAAAGTATGCCTTGCCCTTGCGCATGAGCTTGCCCGTCGAGAGTCGCAGCCGTATCGACAATGTACTCAAGTTGAAAGTGCGTGCACGCGATGGTGTATTGGTGCCATTGTCTGAGCTGGTGCAGATAGCCCATGTTCAACGCGACTATCCGATCTATCACAAGGATTTGCTGCCGGTGGTGTATGTGGTTGCCGATATGGCCGGCAAACTGGATAGCCCGCTGTATGGCATGTTTGACATCGACAGTAAATTGAACGGCATGGCGCTGGAAGAAGGCGGTACGCTGCAAAGCTGGTACTTCAACACGCCTTCAAATCCCTATGCATCCTATGCGCTGAAGTGGGACGGGGAATGGCAGGTGACGTTCGAGACCTTCCGCGATATGGGCATTGCCTATGCCGTGGGCTTGATCCTCATCTACCTGCTGGTGGTGGCGCAATTCAAGAGCTATGTGGTGCCGCTCATTATCATGGCGCCGATTCCGCTCACCATTATCGGCGTGATGCCCGGCCATGCCTTGCTGGGTGCGCAATTCACCGCGACTTCGATGATAGGCATGATCGCGCTGGCCGGTATCATTGTGCGCAACTCCATCCTGCTGGTGGATTTCGTCAATCTGCAATTGGCCGAAGGGATGGCGTTGCAGCAGGCGGTGATCTCTGCCGCCAGTGCGCGCGCCAAACCGATTATCCTGACCGGTCTGGCGGCGATGTCTGGCGCATTATTTATACTGGATGATCCGATATTCAACGGCTTGGCCATCGCGCTGATTTTCGGCATCATGGTATCCACGGTGTTAACGCTGGTGGTTATACCGGTCTTGTATTACGCCACCCTGTACAAGAAGTTTGCGTAAGATAGTGCGCCGCATGTAATATGGCTACACCTAAAATAGGTGGGCCTATATAAAATTTTAATTTTTAATGAGGAGTGGTTTATGAACGCAGAACGTATTATCAGAGTTTTTGCCGGAACAATGGTCATGTTGTCCTTGTCGTTGGGGGTTGAAGCAAGCCCGATATTTGTAAGCAAATATTTCTTGTTCTTCACTGCATTTGTCGGTTTTAATCTGTTCCAATTCGGCTTTACGAATTTCTGCCCGCTCAACAGCATCCTCGCTAAGTTTGGAATTAAAGGCACTTGTTAGCCCGAACGCAGCAGACCCAGAGGGCACAAAAACATTGCTTCGAGGTAAATTGACGCGTGTTGCCACTTGTCTTTTGATTTATATGAAAGATTTCGTTCAGGCTAAGCAAACTGGCAATTAATTTGCCAGGTTTTGGCTGGTTAAAAATAACCCACATTAGTCTGACTTTGATCGGATTAATGTGGGTTTTGCCGTTTCTGACCTATTGATGGACTTACCCGGGAGATTTTCCCATGCAATAGCAGGGGTTAAGCGCCTTGGCGCAGGAATACTGGGCACAGAAAGATCCAGCCCGCTTCGCTGCTCTGTTAGAATTCGCAGTTCAAAAAAATAAGGAGTATGTAAGTGCAATATCTACAAACTAATATCTGGATGGTTGTAATAGCCTTCACTAGCGGATTGATGCTGTTATGGTCTTTTTATGGCAATCGTATGCGCGGTATAAAAGAAGTTGATGTGGTCGAGGCGCTGGGTCTGATCAATCACAAAAATGCCCTGGTGCTGGATGTGCGTGAGGAGTCTGAGTTCAAGTCCGGACATATCCTGAATGCGAAATGGATACCGCTGGGCAAGCTGGCCGATCGCCTGGACGAATTGAAGCGCAATCGTGAACAGCCTATCGTGGTGGTATGCCGCAGCGGTCAACGTTCGGCTTCGGCATGCGTCACTCTTGGCAAACAGGGTTTCGCGCAGGCGTATAATCTGTCCGGTGGCGTAATGGGCTGGCAGAAATCAAACCTACCGTTGGAGAAATAAGCATGGTCAAAGTGACAATGTATTGCACTGAAGTGTGCCCCTACTGCGTGCGTGCCAAACAATTGCTAAAAAAGCGCGGCGTGACCGAGATTGAAGAAATTCGTATTGATCTGTTGCCCAAAGAACGTGACATCATGATGGCCAAAACCGGACGTCGTACCGTGCCGCAAATTTACATCGGCGAGCATCACGTGGGTGGTTTTGACGACATGGCCGAGCTGGATAGCCAGGGCGGGTTAGTGCCGTTGCTGAATGGCTAAACCTATAAAAAGCATTTAGCCACAGAGGACACAGAGATCACAGAGTAGAAACAATGAATTGATCATTTGTTGCGACTCACCCAGCAGGTGAAAAGCGAAACCCTCTGAGTGCCACGCATTCTCTGTGTCCTCTGTGGCTTGAACTGCCGTTTTTAGATTAAATGGAATTCTGTAGAAAATAATCAAGGAAAAAATAATGAGCGAAGCAGCATCCACCGAACAGTTACAGCCTACTTTCAATATCGAAAAACTCTACGTCAAGGATTTGTCACTTGAAGTTCCGCATGCGCCCAGTATCTATCTGGAACGTGAAGCGCCGCAGATAGATTTGCAGATGAACACGGAATATTCCGCGATTGGCGAGGGTATTTATGAAGTTGTCATTACGGTTACATTGACTGCAAAACTGGCAACACAAGACAAAGTCATGTTTCTGATCGAAGCGAAGCAAGCGGGTATTTTTCAATTGCGCAATATTCCTGCGGCAGAATTGGAGCCCGTATTGGCGGTGGTTTGCCCCAATATCTTGTATCCCTATATTCGTGAAGTGATCACCGACACTTCGGTGCGTGCCGGGTTTGCGCCGGTGCTGCTCAACCCGGTTAATTTTGAAGCGCTGTATCAACAGCAAAAAGAACAAGCTGCAGCGGCGGCGGTCAAGCATTGATTTATTCCAATTCCATTTCTTCGGTGACACTGCGTTGGCTTCCTCGCTCGTTCCTAGCCGTGCGTGTGCACTGTCTTCGTCGCTCGCTCGTCGCCGCCTTGTTTCACCTTCGAAATGGAATTGGAATTAATACCAAAATGAAAAGGTCTTTCATGCGTTATTCGGGAGCGGTAATAGTATGTCTAACTTCGTTCCTGGCCGTCGGCAATGTTGCGCATGCGCTTGAGTATGTATCAGTCGCGGACAGTAGCGCCATTCTTTATGATGCCCCATCGCTCGAGGGAAAAAAACTGTTTGTCATAAACCGGTACACGCCTTTGGAAAAGGTGGTTAACCTGCAAACTTGGATCAAGGTGCGTGATCGCTCCGGTGGTTTGGCCTGGATAGAAAAGCGTGCCGTCAGCGACAAGCGTTTTGTTGTGGTCACCGTTGCACTGGCGACAGTGCGACAAGCACCGGAACCCAATGCACCTGTGCAATTCAATGTTTCCCGTGGGGTTGCCATCGAGTCACTAGGTGTTAACGGTGGTGGATGGATCAAGGCACGGCATCAGGATGGTTCGACCGGTTTTATTAAGGCAATCGAAGTATGGGGTGCTGATTGAACCCAAATAATCCTACACTACGCTCTGCTCCGTATAGGACAAGAACCCCTGCGGGGTCCCACGCCCCGTCATTCCCGCGCAGGCGGGAATCCAGCAATAAAACATTCCGCGGAGCGGGCAGAGGCAGGGTCGCACGCAGTGCGGGCACCCAACAGCGTACCCCTTGCGGGTGCAAAACAGCCGTGTTGCACCCGCAAGGGGTAGGCTGTGGTTGTAAGGGGCTAAAGCCCCAACAACACACTCTCTCCCGCTTCGCGGGGTAATATTTAACCAACTGGATTCCCGCCTGCGCGGGAATGACGGAGTTTTTTACTAATGGACAGTCTGGGTTGAATAGTACCCCATCATATTCAAACATCGTCGCAATGCTGACTTACAATACAAGATGAATATTTCTCTTTTAGGTGCCGGTGCCTGGGGCACTGCGCTGGCGATCAGTCTGTCTCAGAGTCATCGTGTGACACTGTGGGCGCGCAATGCGCAGCAAATTTCCGAGATGCGTGCCAGTGGCAAAAATCAGCGCTATCTGCCAGATATTCCTTTACCGCAAGAGCTCCAACTGGAACACGACATTCATCTCGCACTGAAGGGTGCGGAGATGATCGTGCTGGCAGTACCCATCTCGGCTCTACGCGACACCCTGGGTAAAATTGCGCAATTGGACAAACCCGTTCCGGTGATCTGGGTGTGCAAAGGCTTTGAAGCAGAAACATCGCTACTGGCGCATCAGGTCGTGGATGAAATATTACCTCCAGCATTTCCTCGTGGCGTGCTGTCCGGGCCGAGTTTTGCACAGGAAGTGGCGCATGGCTTGCCTACCGCGCTGGTACTTGCCTCTAATGATATTGAGTTTGCACGGCAGGCAGCACAAAGCCTGCATAACCCGCGCTTGCGCATCTATACCAGCAGCGATGTGGTGGGTGTGGAAGTTGGCGGCGCAGTCAAAAATGTACTGGCTATCGCAGCAGGTATTTCAGATGGTATGGGCTTTGGTTTCAACACCCGCGCTGCGCTGTTAACCCGCGGGCTTTCAGAAATGACCCGGCTGGGAATCAAGTTGGGCGGGCGTGCTGAAACACTAGGTGGTTTATCCGGTGTGGGCGATTTAATTTTAACCTGCACCGGTGATCTTTCGCGCAACCGCAAGGTGGGCCTGCTGCTGGCACAACAACATGCCCTGCCATTCATCCTGCGCGAATTGGGCCATGTCGCGGAGGGTGTGTATAGCGTGCGTGCCGTGCATCACCTAGTGCAACAGCTCGGTGTGGATATGCCGATTTGCGAGGCGGTCTATCGCATACTCTATGAACAGGTTGAAGCTGCGAGCGCTGTTGAAGAATTGCTTAATCGTGTGCCGGATACCGAGTTCTGAAATTACCCAAGGGTGGTACGTTTTTGTGCACATGCGGAATGAAAGAAAACTACGATAAACCTGTCTTAAGCCCAATACTGTTCACTTAATCCAAAATAACCCCACGCCACGTCATTCCCGCGCAGGCGGGAATCCAGCAATAAAAAACTCCGCGAAGCGGGACAAAACAGATATGTTGCACCCGCAAGGGGTAGGCTGTGGTTGTAAGGGGCTAAAGCCCCAACAACACACTCTCTCCCGCTTCGCGGGTATATTTCAATCAACTGGATTCCCGCCTGCGCGGGAATGACGGGTTTTTCGCCTAATGGACCATCTCGGTTAACCTCCCCCTTCAAACCCAAATTGTCGCCACACTTCATATACCGCCACTGCCACCGAGTTAGATAAATTCAAGCCGCGATTTTCCGGCACCATCGGTAGGCGCAAACGTTGTTCCTCGGGCAGTGATGCCAATATTTCTGCTGGCAAACCGCGGGTCTCCGGGCCAAATAATAATGCATCGCCCGCTTTGAAGCTGATTTCGTAAAACGGCCTAGATGCCTTGGCAGACAGAGCAAACAGGCGTGCGTCAGGCAGGCTTTTCAGGCATGCGGTAAGACTGTCGTGCACCTTCATAGTGGCATACTCGTGGTAATCGAGTCCGGCTCTGCGTAAGCGCTTGTCGTCAAGTTCAAAGCCCAAAGGACGAACCAAATGTAGTTGCGCGCCGGTGTTGGCGCACAGGCGAATGATGTTGCCGGTATTGGGGGGTATCTCGGGTTCGTACAGAATGACGTGGACGGCAGCGCTCATTCCAGTTCCATTTCGAAGGTGAAACAAGGCGACGACGAGCGAGCGACGAAGACAGTGCATTTAGCACGGCTAGGAGTGAGTGAGGAAGTCAACGCAGTGTCACCGATGAAATGGAATTGGAATCATTTTGTTACCACGCAGCATTTGCGATTAAACCGAAGCCATCGATGCCGAGCTTAGTCGCGACGATGACGCCTTTTTTCTTCTGCTTGTTTTCAATCACTGTATGTTATCCCCTTTTATCTTTGCCCCATCTGTAGCAGGCTAGTCTTGAATGAAAACACAGTCTGTGGCAGTATCTGCTAAGGCTTTCCACTTATTCCTGATAGAGTTATCATTCAGGCAAAATTATACCTGAGATGTAGCCTGGCTCAGTGCAAGACAGGTAATGAAGCAATCAGGATGCTGGGAAATAAGTGCGATTTCTCGCAAGAACTAAAGGGGCCCTAAAGATAAGCACACGGGGCAATACGCTATGGCACGTCCGGGCCCAAGCTGGGCCCGGTGCTGCTAGACAATGCTTTTGTCAGCGAAGAACAGATTTCCGAAGCGTTGGCCCAACAGCTCGGCATTCTCTTTATTAATCTCAAATTTTACAACGTCAACATCGACATCGTGCAGCGCTGTGGTGCTGGAAGACGCAATGGCGCAATGCTGGTGTGCATGATAGATCCAACCGATCTGGCTTCCTTCGATGAAATCAGCCGCTTGCTCAGGCGCGATATCGACCTCGCGGTGGTAACAGAGGGGCAGACTCATTTCATATTGGAAGAGGCTACAGATGGAAGAAGCTCCAGATTGACTACGACTGAAAAGTACGGGATACTTCGAAATAGCGTTGGTATTCCTATCCTTGTGCGTAACACAATCGGCGGCGCTGCTATTGCAATTCTTAATTTGTCGGCCGTCAATTGTCTTTGAGAAAGACAGGTGGAGGGCCGTTGTTAATTTAATGTTTTGATCTTCCATCCAAACTTTATGCGCCGAGCCCTGTTGCTGAGTACTGTGTTGGCTTTCTCTGGGTGCAATAATTTGCATATGGGACAAGTGCCAGAGGATCCTGCTCCTCTGGCAAAGGGGCCGGATTTTGTTTCCTGGCTGCCTCGTCATTTTCAAGCAACGCCGCTACCGACTGCGCAGAGAGCAAATGCAGAAAAGTCGCCTGACATCAAACCCCAACCGGATGAGAATGACCAACTGATTCGGCCAACGCAAAATTGGTGGACCGAATTTGGGGATGCCGAACTCGATGCGCTAATCGATACCGCACTGGCCAATAACTATGATCTTCGCGTTGCCGTAGCGCGCATTGAACAGGCCGAAAGACAGGTTCGTATCGCGGAGAGCGCACGCGCGCCCAGTGTGGACTTTTTTAGCGGCGCCGAATCTCGCGGCCCATCCGGTGGCGTGGGCACCGCCACCAACCGCGATGACTGGAGCAGCCGCCGCACCTACCAGCTCGGGTTGCGCGTCAATTATGAAGTTGATCTTTGGGGACGAATCGGGGCTGAAACGCGCTCCGCCCTTGAGCTGGCCCGAGCCAACGTGTTCAGTCGCGAGGTCGTGGCACTGACGCTCATAGCGGAAACGACGACGTCCTACTTTCAATACCTGTCCCTCAGCGAACGCATCGTCATAGCCGAAAGCAATCTGAAGCTTGCCCGCAATGTCGCTGACGCCTTGGATCGTCGCCTGAAACACGGCGATGCGTCGCTGATTGAGCAACAGCAGCAGCTTATCGCCATTGCTATGATTGAGAACAACCTAGCAAATCTGGCTCTGCAAAAAGAACGCGTTCTAACCAGGCTGTCCGTCTTTCTTGGTAAGCCGCCAGGCACCATCAAGATCGCGCGCAATTCAATCAGTCAGGTCCATTTTCCAAAGATTACGCCAGGACTGCCATCAGAGCTATTGTGCCGCCGGCCCGACATCCGTCGTGTCGAAGCTCAATTGGCATCCGCCAGTGCTGATGTCGAGGCAGCACGTGCCAATCTGCTGCCTTCATTTGCATTGACAGGGCAGTTGGGGCAAGGATCATTCAAACTGTCTGATTTGTTAAGCCCTCAAAGCCTGATGTATTCATTGGCGGGCAACCTGACTTCAACCATATTTGACAACGAGCGCAAGGAAAATCGCGTTGCCCTGACGCGCGCGCGCAACCGGGAACTGCTTGAACAATATGCCAACACCGTACTGGCGGCCCTACGTGATGTGGAAGACGCACTGGCCGGCATTCGTCTGACAGGGAAGCAGCAACAAGCACTCGCCGAAGTGCTCAATCGCAACAGCAACTTGCTGGAGATGAGTCAACGGATTTACAAGCTTGGCGCTCTGGATTACATCAGTTTTCTGGACATACAACGTAATGTGTACTTGGCCCAAGACACCGAAGCCATCGCACGGTTCGAACAAATACGCTCTACCATTGATCTATTCAAAGCATTGGGTGGCGGCATTACCCAACAACAAGCAGACCCCTGCGCATCAGCCAGAAAAGACGCGCCACAACCTACACAACCTGTGCAACCTGTGCAAAGTATGCCCCTGACTGCTCCGCCCAAAGCACTGGGCGCACCGTCTCGCCCAGCAAGCCGTATCGCCATCAGCGAGGCATCTCGTGAGGCCGTGGAACAAGCAGAAAAAGAAGCTCAATCTGAAGTCCTACGGCAGCAGTACAATCGTGGCAAATAGGCAAAATATCCTCACAGCGATCTATTATGAAAACCACCCCCCCCCAAAGCTCCCCCTCCCTCTCGGACCGGACAAAAGATCCTGGAGAAGATGTCATCCTTCAGGCAGGAGATTTTCTGGCTCACCCTATCCAGCGTCGCTATCAACCTCCTGGCCTTAGCCACACCAGTTGTGATGCTGCAGGTCTTCGACCGCATTTTGGCCAAAGGATCGATCGACACCCTGACCTTGATCATGTTCGGCGCCGCTATTGCGATTTGCGCGGAATCACTTCTGCGGGTATTGCGCTCTTACCTGAGCGCCTGGAGTGCCGCGCAGTTTGAACACCGCGCTATGATGGGCGTGACCTCACGTATGCTGGCCACGCCCATGCATGAGTTTGAACGTTCTGGCACCGGTGCGCATCAAGACCATTTCAAGGCCGCTCAATCCCTCAAGTCATATTACTCGGGGCAGACCTATCAACAGATCATCGATTTACCATTTGTCGTTCTGTATATCGCAATCGTGGCCGTAATCAGCCCCTGGCTCGGGTTGCTGCTGTTGGTTGGGTATCTGCTCTTCTCGCTTCTTGTCTTGGGCTTGGGCTACAACCACCGCAAGCGGGTCCTGGACCGGACTCAGGCCGATATGCGCCGGAATAATTTCCTAGTGGAAACTCTGTCCAATATTCACACCCTGAAGTCGATGAGCATGGAGGCCCTGATGCTGCGGCGCTACGAGCGCCTGCAAGAAACCAGCGCCAAAGCCATGGCTAGCCTGACACACGCTCTGGACATGGCCGCTGGCATTGGCGTCCTGTTCTCTTCACTGATGTCGATGCTCATGGTTGCACTGGGTGCCTATCTGGTAATCGATGGCCGCCTCACCACAGGTGAGTTGGCCGCCTGCATCATGCTCGGGTTCAGGTCACTCGGCCCTCTGCAGCAACTCGGCGGGATGTGGGCCCGGCGCCAACAGGAAAACGTCATGCGCGAGGACCTGGTCAAAGTCATGGCGGGTCCTCAGCTCAGTGCAGCTACATCCTCCTCGTCCATAACCGACCGTTCGCTGTTTCATGGCAAGTTCGTGCTAGAGAACGTTAGCTACCAGTTTCCCGGGACCAAAGAGCAGTTCCTCAACGAGGTTTCTTTGCAAATCAAACCCGGTGAATGTTTGGTTATCAATGGTGACAACGGCAGCGGCCGCACCACCCTCATGCATTTGCTTTGCGGTCTAATTCAACCAACCAGCGGAACTGTCCGGCTTGATGACCAAGATTTGCAGACGATGGAGAAGGATACGCTGCACAGGCACATTGCCTATCTGCCGCAGCGAACCAATCTATTTGAAGGCACATTGCTTGAAAACATCACAGTTTTTGACCCCGCGCGCACCGACGACGCCCTAAACATGGCGCGCACACTGAAAATCGACAGTTTCGTATCAAAGATGCCGCGCGGTTGGGACTCTCAAGTCGGTGACGCATCCTCCGAAGCCATGCCACCCGGCCATCGCCAGCGCATTGCAATTGTGCGCGCCCTGTCCTCTAACCCGGACATCATTCTGTTTGATGACGCGACAACAGCCGTTGATTCTGCGGGTGAAACGTGGATTCTGGACTACCTCAAGTCCATCAAGGGCAAATGCACACTGGTGATCGTCAGCCAGCGGCCCTCTTTGCAACGACTGGCCGATCGGACCGTTACGCTCGCAGATGGAAAACTCATCGAATCATCCGTGCCCACTTTCAGCGGCAATGCGGCCCCGGCTGCCTCAGTTGTTGCACCAGATACGCCATTGACAAGTGTCGCAAACAAACCCCTGACAATTAGCACATGGGAGCGTTCCCACGCCACCATGCTGGCCACTTTCAAGAATCCCAGCGACTTGTCGGCATGCTTGCCAGTCCTTCTCAAGGCCTTAGGATGGCGGCGTTCGCCGCGTGAAATGGCAGAAACACTGCCTTACTTTACTGACACACTAGACTTCGCAGGACTTGAAAATGCGATGGCTCAACTCGGTTACCGGGCAACACATATCCAATGCAGGCTGTCAGATATCGATCCACGTGTTGTCCCTTGCCTGTTCCTGCCCGACGAAGGACCCGCATTCGTTGTGCAGGAACACCGTGGCAAAAAAATATGGGTGGCTGACGATGTAATTTCCGAACCACGCGAAATCAATCCGTCCGGCATTTATGGTCATGCCACCTTCTTCATCAAGACGGATGATCTACTGCCCACTGGTCGCAGTTGGGTAGGTTCGACGCTAGATCGATTCCGGCCCTTGATCCTGCAAGCCGGGCTAGCTTCTGTCATCTCCGGCTTGGTTATGGCTACCGGTTCTCTGTTCATGATGGTCGTTTACAACCAGATCATCCCCACAGCTTCGGTCGAAACACTTATCTACATGGCCTTCGGCGTCTTCATTGCCCTGATGATTGGTGGACTTTTTACCCTGCTGCGCTCGAAAATCCTCTCCACTTTGGCTGGTCGGACAGACTACCTGTTTGGTACTACCATTCTACAAAAAATACTGTCCCTGTCACCAGGGATGACTGAGCGCGTTTCTGTGGGTTCGCAAATTGCGCGACTAAGCTCTTTTGAAGCCATTCGTGACTTTTTCACCAGCCCCTTGGCGAGCACCCTGCTCGATCTTCCGGCAACCTTGGTTATACTCATCATTCTGGGCATCATCAATCCTGTCGCACTGCTTGTCTTCCTTGTAGTAACACTGATTTATGCCGGTCTGTACTGGTGGCTCGAGCCCATTTCCGCAAACCTGGTTGCCGAATCAGGTCGCGCTGGTACCCGGCGTAATGAATTCATCATCGAGATGAGCAACAAGATGCGCACCATCCGCGAGTGCGGCGCCTCCCACAGTTGGTTAGAGCGCTTTCGTCAAGTGTCAGCACAAGCCACCATGGCGTCCTACAAAATGGAGCGATTTTCTGCACTGCTGGCGGGTCTCGGGCAAGGCATCGTGATGATCTCCGGTCTGGCCATCATCACCATCACGGTCCCACTGACACTCAATCAAACCGTTGGACCCGGCGCCTTGATTGCCTCCATGATATTGATGTGGCGTGTTCTCGGTCCGATGCAGACAGCGTTCACCAACCTGGCAAAAATAGAACGCATCCGCAGTGCCGCCCGTCAGATCGAGGCTATCATGCGCATCCGGGGTGAGCGGCTCGACACCATCGCGTCGCCAGTTGGGCGCGGCCTGAAGGGCAGGATCGAGTTCGCACGCGTTTCCTTTCGCTATGCCGCCAATGTCGACCCGGCTCTGATCGGCGCAACCTTCACCATACAACCCGGAGAAATCGTAGCCATCACTGGTGGCAACGGCAGCGGGAAATCCACGCTAATCAAAATGCTGTTGGGCATGTACCAACCGCAGGCCGGCTCGATCCTGATCGACGGCGTGGATATCCGCCAGCTTGACCCCACCGAACTGCGGCGCCTGATTGGCTACGCACCTCAAGACACACAGTTCTTTCGTGCCACGCTGTCGCAAAATCTCCGTTTGGTCAAGCCGGATGCCACCGAAGAAGAGTTGCTGGAGGCGCTGGACCTCGCTGGCGTGCTGGAGCAAGTACAGGCACTGCCAAATGGGCTTCAATACCGGGTAGGTGACAACGCCTCCGAGCAGCTACCGGCCGGTTTTCGGCAAAAACTCGCGCTGGCTCGCGCCTATTTGACACAGGCGCCCATCATGCTGCTTGACGAGCCGGGTACCGGCCTTGATAATCTGGGGGATGCGAAGTTCATGGAAACGCTTCAACGTCTGCGCGGCAACACCACCGTGCTGTTCATTACCCACCGACCTAGCCACATGCGCTTGGCCGACAGAATTCTTGTTTTTGAAGGCGGCTACCTGCGCGCCGATGGCAAGCCGGATGTCGTCCTAAAAATGCCAGCGGCCGCCTGACCCATTACTCGTTCAAAGAAAATAACCATGAACACATCAACACCTCCGAACAACAAACAAAAAATTGTTCTGGGTAGTCGCACCAGCAATCCGATGACCAAAGCCATTCTTCTTGAGGAAGCGGTCTCGCCATTTTTTGCCAGAATGACGATTCTTCTGGTTTTTATAACCTTTGTCTGTTTCATTGCCTGGGCATCGGTTACCCGCCTTGACATCGTCGCCACAGCAATAGGGCAAATCGCACCCAGCGGCGCAGTCCAGATCATCCAGCACGTCGACGGTGGGCGCATTGAGAAAATTCATGTGGTTGAAGGTCAGTATGTCAAAAAAGGTGAGGCGCTTATTCACCTCAACGAAACTGAAGCCTACAACGACCTTGAATCCCTGACCGCACGGACCGCAAAGCTGCGTCGGGAAATTGAGTACTTGAGTGAGGTCTCCGATATTCGATCCGCACTGTCCAAAGACCGACTCAACACCCGCACCCAAGCCTTGGACGCAAAACGCGCCCTGGCGCAACAACAAGGCGAATACGACAGCGTGCTGCACCAGATATCCAAACTCAAGGACCGGCTGCAACGCACCCGTATTGTTTCCCCCGTCGACGGCATTGTGCAAGAGCTCAAATTCCGCACAATAGGTGGCGTCATTCCTCCGGCCGCCACCATCATGAACGTCGTTCCCGCCAATGACGTGCTCCGTGCCGAGATTCGAATCCCCACCACCGACGTGGGCCACGTCATGCCCGGCCAACTCGTTCGCGTCAAGGTGGGAACCTATGATTTCTTGCGCTACGGCGTCATTGAAGGCACGGTCCAACTGATCTCCTCCAACAGCTCGATGGATGAAAAAGGCGTGCCCTACTTCAAAGGGTATGTCGAGTTGTCGCGTTCGTCTTTGGGCAAGGCGCAAGGGGTCATGCCAGTCATGTCGGGCATGACGGTCCAGTGCGACATCGTCACAGACCATCAAACCGTGCTGGTCTACCTGCTGCGCCCCATTTTCCTAGCCTTCTCGCAAGGCATGCGTGAGCGTTGATCTGATCCATGTTATTTCTGACACCAAGCATCTGAGATGAAGCTCTCCGAACGACAAGGGGAAGTCCTTAGACTTTTGTCACAAGGCAAGAGCAACAAGGAGATTGCCTTTGAACTCCATATCGCCGAAGGTACGGTCAAGCAGCATCTATTCACGCTTTACAAGAAACTGGGCGTCACCAACCGCGCCAAAGCCGTGATTGCGGCAGCCGCACTCGTGGGAGATCTCAATGTCAATAGCACTGCGGATACCAGCACGGCTTGGCTACCCAAAGAAGCAGCGATGGCCCAATATGTGTGGAGGATGGTTTCGACAGTGGTGCTTCAACCCAAGCGCCCGCCAGACGCCACTGCTACAGCGCGCGCCAAGTTTGATCAACAAATGATGGCCTTACAGGTTGAGGCTCAGATGCTGTCCGAAGGGCTGGACGGTTTGCTGACGGTGGTGCCGGGCGGTGGCTTGATGATTTATTTTGGCGTCCCCAAAAATCATCTTGACGATCCGGCACGCGCCTTGTTTTTGGCCAGTCGTGTGCACGCTTGGCTGCAAACCCACAGTTTTCTGCAAGCCAGCATCGGCATTGCGACGGCAGCCGAAGTGGTACCTGATAACGCCAAAGTTTTGTACCGTGCCGAGTCCATCGACATGGCGCGTGCACTGGCGCTCAGTGCAGAACCCATGCAAGTGTTGGTTAGCGAAATCACCTGCCGCCTGGCTGGCCCGGTAGCACGCTATTCACCGCCGCGCAACATCGGGCTACCGGCCTTCAGCCATCGTGAGTTGCTGGTCCATGAGCAGGTGGACGTCAGGGCCTTGGCGGCCAAGACACCACTGCCTTTCATGCCGGAGATACTTGCCAACACCCGGGAACACAAAGCCATGTGGGTTGCCGTTGAAGGCTGGCCGCCGCAGTCTAGCCTGCGCCTACAAGACGCCATTGCCATTGCGCTGCAAGCCCAGAACATCAACACCTACCGGATACGCCTGCCCACCGAGGCTGCGCCGGAGCGTACCGGGCGCTGTGCCTGCACGCAGCTCAATCTGCTGGCACGTCAACGCCCTGAGGGTGCCGCCATCTTGGGCCGCACACGTGAATCGACTGGCCAACAATTGCTGGAGTCAATTCAACTGCTGGCTACGCACGGTCCGTTGGCGCTGATATTCCATGGCATCAACAGCCACGCGGCACTGCTGCAACTGTTTGGCGAATCCGGTATCCGGCAACTGGAGAATTGCCCGGTCATCCTGGTTACATCGGTCTTGAGCGACGGTCAGGACTCACACATCGCAGCCCGTCTGCTCGGCCACCGCCCCGGCACTCTAAGCAGCGGAAAGTCTTACCGTCTGGCCATGCCCAAACCACCGCTGGCTCCACACGGTCTACACGCCGACCTGGCAACGCTGGTTGACACTTTGAGCCCTGCTGCGCGCAACCTGATCCGTCATGTAGTAAACCATCACGCTCTTGCCCTGCGTGAAGCAAAACATCTGACGCCTGAACTCATGACCACGGGTTTATTCATTGTCAAAGACGAACAAATCCGCTGCCGTGACGAGGCCGTACGTGAAACGCTAAACGCCTTTTATGTAGAAGAAGGCGAGAGCATTTCTGGCTCCTAGTGCCTACTTGCTGAAGCACCACCAGTCGCCCTTCCCCGGAGCGCTAGGTTTAAGACGCTTTAGGTAGGGAGGGTTTCGTCAATACGCCAGTCGGCGGCCGGTGTGCTGCCATCCGTCGAAAAGTTGATGGTCTGCGTCGTGGCGTCGAATGCCCATTGGCCGTTTGCCGGAACGTCTGCCAACGTAGCCACCTCAACCCAAGAACTAGCACCATTAGCATCAACTCCATCGGTATCAACCATCAGTTTACGAACTCCGCCATCGTTCATGATCTTCACATACGTATTCAGATTGCCTTCCGTTATGACGCCTCCATCAGGCAGCAGAGCGGACACGTCAAGGCGATCCCCCTGAGCAAAGTCAGTTACATGATCAACATTGGCTGCGCCTGAATCGGCAAAAACGAAAGTGTCATTACCGGCACCTCCTGTCAGCGTGTCGTTGCCTGCGCCGCCGATGAGGACGTCGGCCCCAGTCGTGCCAACCAGGGTGTTGGCAGCCGATGTCCCGGTAATCGCTTCGACCACCAGCCCACCAGACGAATCACCATCGAGATGGACACTGAAACTTTGCGTGACGGTATCACCATCCCCATCCACCACATTCAGCGTAAAACTGTAGTCCAGGTCCGGCGGCGCTTCAGTTGAAAATTTAGATACGGTGACATTGTTCAGCCTGAATCCGTCATTTCCGTCTTGCGAGCTATCGCTCAGCACATTGACACCATAAAACGACGTGTAAATCGTTCCGCCCACAGTCATGCCAAACCCAGCTAGGTCAGCGACCTGAACCGAGCCGCCATTGCTGACGGTGATGTTCGTAAAGTCCTCCCAGACCGTCTTCGCAGCATCGTAATATACCCGCACCGTCAGGCCAACATTGCCACCACTGGGATTCCCGGTAAAGCCGTCCGCCACGAAACTGAATTGATCTACGGCATTGTTAAATGAGAACGTAAGCGACTCTTCTCGGTCAACTTGATTATCTTTGACAGCCCAACCCTCGTTGCTCGGATTGACTTTATCATCAGCTTCATTTGGAGTGTTGTCGCCATCGCTACCGGTTATCGTGATCACCAAGCCTGAGATGCTGCTATTGATCGTCTTGGTCAGAGAAGGCCCTGATGCGGTCACGTCGCCTGCCAAGAGAACGTCCGTGAGAAGCTCGGGGCCGCGATGGAACACCTGGATCGAATCCGTACCATCGGCGTTCAGCGTCAGCTTGCCAACCACCGCTCCGCCGCTGTCCTGGAGGTCAACGACCACAGCCGACGAACTGCTGGAGAACACGGTGGCGTTGCCCGTGCTGACCGTTACGGTCGGCGCAGTCACTGAAGAACCATCGCTGCCAAAGCTCCAGTCCGCCAGGTTGGTGCTGTAGGTCGCCGCCACGTTGGGGGCGGACACATTGATTACGGAACCCGCGTCGTTACCGTCGTTCACCAGCGTGAAGCGCGGACCGTCGTCCTCAAAGCTAATGGCCGAGCCAATGTTGACTGTCGCCGAGCTGGTGTCGATGTCGCCGTCCGCATCGGTAATGGTGTCGGTGCGGGTCAGCGTGATGAGGTTGGCCGCAGCCAGCGACTTGCCTTCGTCGGCATTGGTCGTCGGGTGCGTGATGGCGCGCACCTGATCCAGGGTTACCGTGCCGCTGCCGTTCACGCTGACGGTGAAGACCAGAGCGCCGTCGGTGGTGCGGCCTTCGACCACGCCGCTGCTCACACTCAGTACCACAGTCTGACCGGTGGCGGTGTCCACCAGGCCCGTGCTGCCGGTATTCATGCCCATGATGTAGGCTGAGGTGACCGTACCTGCGCCGTCGGTGCCGTAGTCATGGACGTTGCTGAAGTTGTTCGAGAAGTCGGCCGTGGCATTCGTCGTCAGCACGGTTTCATCGACCACCAGGGCGTCGGCTGAGCCAACCGTGCTCACCGTGATGCTTGGCACATCGTTCACTGGCGTCACGTCGATCGTCAGGGTCGAGGTGTCGTTCGTGCCGGAGCCGTCCGTCACGGTGTAGGTCACCACCGGCACTGCGCCGTTGTAGTTGGCCGCTGGCGTGAAGCTGTAGTCGCCGTTGGCGGCAATGCTGATCGTGCCTTTGCCAGCGATGCTCGCCACGTCACCGGCGTTGTAGATGGTGGTGTCGCCGTCCACCACAAAGGTCGTCACGCTGACCGTGCCGTCAACGCTGCTGGTGCCCGTGAGCACGCTGCCGGTGGTCGCGCCGCTGTCTTCAGCGACCGATAGGGTTTCGTTAGCGTCGGTGAAGTCGTCGTTCACCGCCGTCACCGTGATCGTCAGGGTCGAGGTGTCGTCGGTGCCGGAGCCGTCCGTCATGGTGTAGGTCACCACCGGCACTGCGCCGTTGTAGTTGGCCGCTGGCGTGAAGCTGTAGTCGCCGTTGGCGGCAATGCTGATCGTGCCTTTGCCAGCGATGCTCGCGGTCTGCCCGGCGTTGTAGGTGGTGCCGTCGACCACGAAGCTCGTCACGCTGACCGAGCCGTCAACGCTGCTGGTGCCGGTGAGCACGTTGCCGGTTGTCGCGCCGCTGTCTTCAGCTACCGTCAGCGTCTCGTTAGCGTCGGCGAAGTTGTCGTTCACCGCCGCCACAGTCACGTTCACCGTGGCCGTGTTTGAGGTCGTCGTGCCGTCGCTCACCGTGTAGCTGAAGTCCGCCGCACCATTGAAGTTCGCGTTCGGCGTGAAGGTCACTGTGCCGTCGGTGTTCAGCACTGCCGCGCCACCCGCGCCACTGGTCACACTGGCAATCGTGAGCATGGCGCTATCGACATCGGTGTCGTTGCCCACCAACTGCGCCGCAGTGTAGGTTACCGCGGTGTCTTCGGTCGCCGCCAGCGTGTTGACCACCGCCACCGGGGCGTCATTGCTGCCGTTGATGGTGATCTGCACCGTGCTGGCGGTACCGTCGACACTGCTGACGTTGTAGGTCGTGGAGACCGAGTTGCCCACGTTCAGGTTGTCAAAGGCGCTGTTGGCGGTGAAGGTCCAGGCACCCGCGGCATTGATCGCGAAGGTGCCGGTTGCGTCCGTGGTGGTGCTGGCCGTGAAGGCGTTGGCCGGGTTGTCGACGTCGCTGCTGGTTAGCGTGCCGCTGGTGGTTAGCACCGCGTTGCTCTCAGCCAATGCGACGACCGCGCTGCTCACGGTGGCCGCGTCGTTGGTGCCGGTCAGCGTGATGGTCAAGGTGCTGGTGCTGGTTGCGCCAAGCTGGTCAGTCACCGTGTAGTTGGCCTCCACGTCCATCGTGTCGCCCTCGGCCAGAGACTGGTACGCCGCGTTGCTGGCATCAAAGCTGTAGCTGCCGTCGTCGTTGAACGTCAGGCCAGCCACTTCGGTGTTCAGGCTGTAGCTCAGGACTGCACCAGCAACGGCATCGACGTCGTAGTCGTTGGTCGCCACCGTGCCACTGATTCTGCTGTCCTCGTTTCCGCTGTTGACGTCCGGCACTGCGATCGGGGCGTCATTGGTGCCAGAAGTCTTGCCCAAATTCTCATGGATAGTTGAAACAAACGTCT
>JBCKTZ010000015.1:0-26787 GCA_038925245.1 Gallionellaceae bacterium | reverse complement strand
AAACCATGGGCTTTCAGGCCGAGGTTAAACAACTTCTGCAATTGATGATTCATTCGCTGTACTCAAATCGCGAAATTTTTCTACGCGAACTAATCTCGAATGCGGCAGATGCCTCCGATAAACTGCGTTTTGAAGCCCTGCATAATGCGGCACTGTTCGAGAACGACTCCGAGCTCAATATCCATGTGGGCTATGACAAGGAAGCGCGTACGCTGACCATCAGCGACAACGGTATCGGCATGAGCCGTGATGAAGTGATCAACAACCTGGGAACCATTGCCAAGTCCGGTACCCGTGAATTCTTTACACGTCTTTCAGGCGACCAGCAAAAGGATGCAAACTTGATTGGCCAGTTTGGCGTGGGCTTTTATTCTGGGTTTATCGTAGCTGACAAGATCACCGTGCTGACACGCCGTGCTGGCGAAAAAACCGATCAGGGTGTGAGCTGGGAATCAGATGGCGGTGGCGAGTTTGTGATTGAGATGGTGGAGAAAGCAACGCGCGGTACCAGCATCACTCTGCATCTGCGTGAAGATCAAGATGATTTGCTCAGCGGTACAAAATTGCGCAGCATGATCCATAAATATTCAGATCACATTGTGCAACCCATTCTGATGAAGAAGGAAGAGTGGAAAGATGGCGCACAGGTAGTGCTGGATGAAAATGAAACGGTCAACCAGGCGTTTGCATTGTGGGCACGCGCCAAGAATGAAATCACCGATGATGAGTACAAGGCTTTTTACAAGCACGTGGGGCACGATTATGAAGACCCATTGGCCTGGACCCATGCGCGTGTAGAAGGTCGTCAGGAATACACGCAATTGTTGTATCTGCCGTCCCGTGCGCCATTTGATATGTGGGATCGTGAAGCTATGCATGGCGTGAAACTGTATGTGCGCCGCGTGTTTATCATGGATGATGCTGCGCAACTGATGCCGCATTACCTGCGCTTTATTCGCGGTGTGGTCGACTCCAATGATTTGCCGCTCAATGTATCGCGCGAAATTTTGCAGGAATCAAAAGATATTGAGGCGATTCGTGCCGGCTGCACCAAGAAAGTACTGGGCATGCTGGAAGATATGGCGAACAAGGAACAGGAAAAATACGCCAAGTTCTGGGCTGAATTTGGCAAGGTGATCAAGGAAGGCATAGGCGAAGACTCTGCCAACAAGGAAAAGATTGCCGGTTTGATGCGCTTGGCTTCTACCCATAACGATACTGAAGCGAATGTCGTTTCTCTGGCCGACTACATAGGCCGCATGAAACAGGGTCAGGACAAGATTTACTACATCACTGCCGATACCTTTAACGCCGCGAAGAACAGCCCGCATCTGGAAGTATTCCGCAAGAAGGGCATCGAAGTGCTGCTGCTGATTGATAGGGTGGATGAATGGGTGGTCAGCAATCTGCCTGAATTCCAAGGCAAGCAACTGGCCTCTGTTGCCAAAGGCGGTCTTGATCTGGGCAGTCTTGAAGATGAGGCAGAAAAGAAAGAACAGGAAAAAGATGCCGGTGACTTCAAGGAGTTAACCGACAAAATCAAGGCCAGTCTTAGCGGTCGCGTGAAAGAAGTGCGTGTTACCCATAGGCTGACTGAGTCGCCAGCCTGCCTGGTGGCCGATGAGCACGATATGAATGCCAATCTGGCTCGCCTGCTGAAAGCCTCAGGACAGAAAGCGCCGGTTTCCCAGCCTATACTTGAAATCAACCCTAGGCATCCGGTGGTGTTGCGTTTGAAGATTGAAGAAAAGAAATTCGACGATTGGGCATCGGTGTTATTTGACCAGGCATTGCTGGCAGAAGGTGGTCAGCTGGATGACCCTGCCAGCTTCGTGAAGCGGGTGAACCAGCTGATGCTGGAGATGAGCGGAAGCTGATTCTGAATCGAAGCTGAATTCGGACTGAAGGAAAAAAGGGAACCTAATGAGGTTCCCTTTTTTTATAAGTGCAAGTTGAATCCGTTTGCCAGAGTCAGATTTGCAATGGCTGCTTTTTAATCTCTACTGGTTCAGGCCCCACGCTTCGCTCTCCCCACCCCTAGCGGCGTATTTTGGTAGGGTGCGTCACACGCACCATGGTGCGCAGGGCGCACCCTACACAATACCGCTGCTTGCGGCGGGGTGGTTTATGGACTGCGCTCTGTCATAATAGCGCATCCTTTTTCAACCCCATGCCGAAAATTCGAGAGCTGTAAAAATAATGCCAACTACTCAATCTGACACTAACAATCAAAACTTGAAGCTGCGCCATGGTTTCGCGCTGCATGATCTTTATAACCGCGATGGTCTTATCCGCCTCGATGCGGAATTCCTCGATTTCCTGGGTGTAAGCGATGCCGCGTTACGCGCAGCGCTGGTAGCGGCGCGATTGGCCGATGGCGTGTTTGCCAGCAAGAAGGAAGAGTCGGCCTTGTTGATTGCGTTAGCTCCGCATCTGGAAGATTTTCTGGCTCACTTATTTGGCATCGAAGCACAGGTGCAGGCCTTGGCTGCGCGCCACCAGGAACTGGCACCGCTGTATAGTTGCAAACGCCTGTTCGTGCAGCGCCGTGCGATGGTAAAAATCAAACCAGAAGAAGCTGCTTCAATAGATGGTCAGGTACTTGAAGCGCAGTTGATTGCATACATCGGAACTCCGTTCAGCGAACTTTCTTTCGCCAAGCAGGTGGTCGAATGGTTGACAGATGAAGCAGCGAACGCCGATCAATTGCAGCTTGCTACTCGGTATGCGGCATGGGCGGCACATACCGAAGCAGGGCACGCGCGCCATCGCGGCGGCGTGTTGTTCAAGGCGCCGGGCAAACTTGATTTCGAAAATCTGGTTCCGCTGTCCGTCATTAATATGGATGGCATCAATGCTTATCGTCTCGGCGACAAACACCCGCTGCGTCGTCGCCAGGGATTTGCGCTGACCGATGCCGGAACCGATCTTGCCGGTGCGCTCGATGAAGCCAATTACTGCATCTGGTGTCACGAGCAAGCCAAGGATTCCTGTTCTCATGGCCTTAAGGAAAAATCTCCCGCCGATGGTGGCGATCCCGCTTATCAGAAAAATATTTTTGGGGTAAAGCTGGCCGGTTGTCCGCTCGATGAAAAAATTTCTGAATTCCATAAAGTCAAAGTGCAGGGTCATGCCTTGGGAGCGCTGGCCATTATCGTGGTGGACAATCCGATGGTGGCGGCAACGGGGCATCGTATCTGCAACGATTGCATGAAGTCGTGCATTTACCAGAAAAAAGATCCGGTGGATATTCCGCAGGCCGAGACACGTACGCTGAAAGACGTGCTCGAGCTGCCCTGGGGCTTCGAGATATACAGCCTGCTGACGCGCTGGAATCCGCTGCATTTTCAGCGGCCATATCCAAAAGCACCGAGCGGCCGTAGGGTATTGATTGCCGGCATGGGGCCGTCAGGCTTTACGCTGGCGCATCATCTGATGAATGACGGGCATACCGTGGTCGGTATAGATGGTTTGAAAATAGAGCCGCTACCTCCGCATATCAGTGGCGTAAGCGCCACTGGCGAACGGGTACTTTTTGCGGCAATTCACCACATCGCCGATCTATATGAAGCGCTGGACGAGCGTGTGCTGGCAGGCTTCGGTGGGGTTGCCGAATATGGCATCACGGTGCGCTGGAATAAAAACTTTCTTAAATTGGTACGTCTGCTACTGGAGCGGCGTAGCCAGTTCGCCTTGTTTGGCGGCGTGCGTTTCGGCGGTACCTTGACCGTGGACACGACATTTGCCGGTGGCTTCGACCATATCGCGCTGGCCAACGGTGCGGGTCGTCCGACTGTGCTCGACATTCCCAACGGCCTGGCACGCGGCGTGCGCACCGCCTCGGATTTTTTGATGGCATTGCAACTGACCGGCGCGGCAAAACAAAGCTCCATCGCCAATTTACAAATACGTTTACCGATAGTCGTCATCGGCGGTGGCCTCACCGCGATAGATACGGCGACCGAATCGCTTGCGTATTACCCGGTGCAAGTCGAGAAATTTTTGCAGCGCTACCAGATATTAATTGCTGAAAAAGGTGAGGCAGCAGTGCGTCACGCGTGGTCGGTGGAAGAGCAGCAAATCGCCGACGAATTTTTAAGCCATGCACGTGCCATTCAAGCGGAACGCTATGCAGCCTCGGTTGCTGGTCGTGCGCCACACATTGTGGAATTGCTGCAAAGCTGGGGCGGCGTCATCGTCGCCTATCGCAAACGGCTGGTCGACAGCCCTGCCTATACGCTGAACCATGAGGAAGTTGAACTGGCGCTGGAAGAGGGCATACGCTTTGCCGAGAAACTCAATCCAGTGCGTTTCGAACTGGATGAATTTGCTGCGGTACGCGCGGTACGCCTGTCCATTCAGCACATCAATGAGGCAGGTGGTTGGAGCGCAGGCGCAGAAATAGAGATGGCGGCGCGCACGATTCTGATTGCTGCTGGCACGCAACCGAATACCGTACTGGCGCGTGAAGATGCTGAGCATTTTGCGCTCGACGGACGCTATTTTCAGGCATGCGACGAAGACGGTGCGCCGGTGCGCCCCGAGCCTGCAATCTCCAAACCGAAAGTAGCGCAAGTGCTGTTGTCGAAACAGCCCGATGGTCGCTTCATCAGTTTCTTCGGCGACCTGCATCCTTCTTTTGCCGGTAATGTGGTCAAGGCGATGGGCGCGGCCAAGCAGGGTTATCCTTTGGTCAGCAAGGTGTTGAACCGTATTACCCCGGCATCGAAATTATCCGATGCCGAATTTCTGCAGAATATCAATCAGGATTTGCGCGCCACGGTGCATGAGGTCATACGCCTGACGCCGAACATTGTCGAAGTTGTAATCCATGCGCCGTTGGCGGCGCGCAATTTCCGCCCTGGACAATTTTACCGCCTGCAAAATTATGAAACCCATGCGCTGCAAGTGGACAACACTTGCCTGGCGATGGAGGGCTTGGCATTGACCGGCGCATGGGTTGATCTTGAGCGCGGATTGATTTCCACCATCGTGCTGGAACTAGGCGGCTCGGCGGATTTATGTGCGATGCTAAAACTCGGCGAACCTGTGGTGTTAATGGGGCCGACCGGCACAGCGACAGAAATTCCTGACAATGAAACGGTGATGCTGGTGGGCGGCGGTTTAGGCAATGCGGTATTGTTTTCTATCGGTCAGGCGCTGCGCGGTGCCGGATCAAAAGTGCTCTATTTTGCGGGCTACAAAAAAGCGATAGACCGTTACAAGGTAGCTGAAATTGAAAACGCTGCCGATATCGTGGTCTGGTGCTGCGATGAAGCAGACGCGTTCACACCCTCACGACCGCAGGATCGCAGCTACACCGGAAATATCGTGCAGGCCATGGCAGCCTACGCGAGTGGCGCGCTTGGCGAGCAAACCATTCCGTTCGCCGACACCGACCGCATCATCGCCATCGGTTCCGACAGCATGATGGCGGCGGTGGCGGCGGCGCGCCATGCGGTGTTGCAAGCGTATTTGAAGCCGCATCACTTCGCCATAGGCTCGATCAATTCGCCGATGCAATGCATGATGAAGGAAATCTGCGCGCAATGCCTGCAAGCACAAATTGATCCGCAGACTGGCAAGACCACCTATGTTTTTTCCTGCTTCAATCAGGATCAGCCGCTGGATCGCGTTGATTTCCCCGGACTGAAAGCACGTTTGCGGCAGAATTCCGTACAGGAGAAATTGACCGCGCAATGGATAGACCATTGCCTGGTGCGCTTGCAATTACGATCAGTCGGGTAGGGTAGGCAAGGTTCATCTGATAAAACTACTAGCCAATCCACTGATGAAACAACCCTAACTATCGCTATGCACGGTGAAGCAGTGCATGCGTTAGTTGGTAAGCACGATAAAACTGTGCAAGTGGCTGGTTATGCCCACGCGGAATGAATGTGGAAACACACAGGCAACCCCCTCCTCAACCCTCCCCCAAAGGGAGAGGGGCAAACGACAGAAACATTAAACCCTTGATGAAACGCGTGGGCGCCCACCCTACAAAAAAACCAACACATAATAATGCGCCATTTAACGCGTGACGCGACACTAGTTGTAACGGAGTAATTCCCGTTTATGCGTCGGTCACCGCGCCTAGGCTTGCGCTTGAAACATGCCGAGCATATTTTGCCAATACACCGCGTGTATAGCGTGGGATGGGCGGCTGCCACAGGGCGCGGCGGCGTGCCAGCTCTTCGTCGCTCACATTCAATTGCAGCAGGCGGACTTCAGCGTCGATGGTGATTGAATCCCCTTCCTCGACCAGTGCGATGTTGCCACCCACCGCAGCTTCAGGTGCTACGTGCCCCACGACAAAGCCATAGGTGCCGCCGGAAAAACGGCCATCGGTGATCAGCGCGACGCTTTCACCCATTCCCGCCCCAACCAGTGCTGCCGTAGGCGACAACATTTCACGCATTCCGGGGCCGCCGATTGGGCCTTCGTAGCGAATGACGAGCACATTTCCGGGTTTGATAGTTTGCGCCAGAATCGCTTCCATGCAAGCTTCTTCTGAATCAAACACGCGTGCCGGACCGGTGATCTTGGTGGTTTTGATGCCACTCAGTTTAGCGACCGCGCCTTCCGATGACAGATTGCCTTTCATAATCGACAGGTGTCCATGTGCGTAAACTGGGTTATGCCAAGGATGGATCACGTCCTGACCTGCACGCGGCTCAGAGGGGACATCTTTCAGTACCTCGGCGATGGTCTCGCCGGTGATGGTCAGGCAGTCGCCGTGCAACAGACCGTTCACTAGAAGCATCTTCATTACTTGCGGGATGCCGCCAGCGTCGTGGAGGTCGGTTACCACGTAGCGGCCGGATGGTTTCATGTCAGCTATTACGGGTACGCGACGACTGATGGTCTCAAAATCATCGATAGTCAATTCGACGTTCATCGCATGTGCTATCGCCAGCAAATGCAACACGGCATTGGTCGTACCGCCCACCGCCATGACCACGGTAATCGCGTTCTCGAAAGCCTTTCTGGTTAAAATATGAGCGGGTAGTATTTGCTTGTGGATGGCCTGTACCAGGACTTCGGCGGAGCGCGCAGCGCTGTCGGCTTTTTCAGCGTCTTCTGCTGCCATGGTGGACGAATACGGCAGGCTCATGCCCATCACTTCAAACACCGAGGACATGGTGTTGGCGGTGTACATACCACCACAGGAACCCACGCCGGGGCAGGCCTTGCGCTCAACGGCCATCAGCTCCGCTTCATCGATGCGATGCGCGATAAATTCCCCCACTGCCTCGAAGCTGCTGACGATGGTTAAATCACGCCCAGCGTGGTGTCCTGGTTTGATGGTGCCGCCGTACACGAAAATTGCTGGAATGTTCAAGCGCGCAAAAGCGATCATCGCGCCCGGCATGTTTTTGTCGCAGCCGCCAATAGCGAGTATGCCGTCCATGCTTTGACCACGGCACACTGTCTCAATCGAGTCGGCGATGACCTCACGGCTCACCAGCGAGCACTTCATGCCCTCGGTACCCATGGAAATACCATCTGAAATCGTGATCGTGCCAAACTTCTGCGGCATCGCGCCGGCCGCTCTGGTCGCCTGCTCAGCCCGCGTCGCCAGCCCATCCAGACCCGCGTTGCACGGCGTAACCGTGCTGTAGGCATTGGCGATACCCACGATAGGCTTATCAAAGTCCCCATCGCAAAAACCTACGGCACGTAACATGGCGCGGTTAGGCGAACGCTGCACCCCTTGAGTGACGACTTTGCTATTGAAGTTGCTGGGCATAACGTTTCCTTTAATTTTGACAATCCATCATTTTACAACATAAACCAGAAAGCGCTTGTGCATACGCCAAACGAGAAACTCGGTGCGCCGGGGTCACCCGCGGCGCTCTAGCAACATCGCATCGCCGTAGCTGAAAAAACGGTAGCGTTTTTCTATCGCATGCCGGTAAGCTTCTCTGATGGCCTCAACGCCGGAAAAAGCTGAAACAAGCATCAATAGAGTCGACTTGGGTAGATGAAAATTGGTGAGCAGGCAGTCGACGACCTGGAACTGGTAGCCGGGAGTGATGTAAATCGAAGTTTCCCCTGCGAGCTTGCCTTGAATGGCGGTGGATTCCAAGGATCGCAATGCGGTCGTGCCGACAGCAATCACACGGCCTCCCTTTTCTTTCGCGCGCCTGATCGCATCCATGGTTTCCGTCGGCACATGAAAAACTTCGCTGTGCATTTTGTGCTCGGAGATATCCTCGACCCGCACCGGCTGAAAGGTTCCCGCGCCGACGTGGAGCGTGACATAGGCGATCGTGACGCCCATTCCCCTGATTTCGTCCAACAAGGACTCGTCGAAGTGCAGGCCGGCGGTTGGGGCGGCAACTGAGCCAGGATGCTTCGCATAAACGGTCTGGTATCTCTCTTCGTCAAACTCGCTCGCGTCATGATCAATATAGGGCGGAAGGGGTACGTGCCCGTATTCTTCCAATAGCGTCAAAACTTCTTCCTCGAAACAAAGTACATAAAGATCGTCCTGCCTCTCGATAACTTTGGCTTTCAAGTGACCAGCGAAAATCAGCGTTGAGCCTGGTTTCGGCGCATGGCTTGCCCGTATCGAAGACAATACGCGGTGCTCATCCAGAATACGCTCGACCAATGCCTCAATTTTCCCGCCGCTCTCTTTCTCCCCGAAAAGCCTCGCCTTGATGACTTTTGTGTCATTGAAAATCATCACGTCATTAGGATTCAGAAATTGCGGCAATTCATTGAATTGCCGGTCCGACAGCAACCCATTGCCATCCATGGTTAAAAGTCGGCTGTCGCTGCGCTTTTCAAGCGGGGTCTGTGCGATTAACTCGGGAGGAAGGTGAAAATCGAAATCCTGGAGTTTCATACTGGTTATTTTACCTTTTGGCTGTGTTCGTATTAAGTGTTGATATTAAGAAAATCCTATTTTTTCAATAGAGTGCGTTAGTAAAATAACGATTAGTTATAAAAATTAAGCGCGCAATTTTAATCTCGCTTGGGTAAATTCCCCGCCCCTCGGGGCGAGAAAATAGTTGTTGCAATGAATTTTCGAGCAACTCAATCCAATACCCCGCCCCTTGGGGCGGGGGAATTTATTTTGGCACAGGACAATTTTTCTTGTTTAGAATAATTATGTGGCGATTAGGCACGACTATTTTCTAGCTGCTTTTATTTTTGCCTGAGATTCGTCAATCGCATTTACCAGATAGGCATAATAAAAATAAACATTCAGTAAGCCTTCAATTGAGGTCAGTACTTGGCCATTATTGTCAAATAGCTTTACATCGGGTACGCCCCAGACTTGGTGCTTTGCAGAGAAAGCGCTATGGCTTGTTTTCTTGCCATCAAAATCTATGAGTGCATCCATGCTGCTGGTTTCAATCTGGCGCAAAATCACCCTGTCGTTAAATTCAGGGTCGCGTTGCATGGGCAATAAATAATCTTGCAATACTGTTTCACAGTAGCTACAAGATTTGCTCATGAATAAAACCAGGATGGGCTTTTGCTTGGCATGAGACTCTTTTGCATCGACAGTAAAATCCTTCACGGATGGAAGTTCATCGGCGCGGGCTAAAGGGTTGAGGCTTAATGCTGTAATGATTAAAAATAATGAAGTAAATATTATTTTGCGTTGCATGCTGTTTCCCGGTTTTTTAAAATATTGTAAGCAAGTGAGACAAGAATTATTGAAATAGTTCAGAGTGTGTGCCTGTAAGATTGAATTTACAGGTTGGATATTATGGCATTTATTCTTTGTGATATGAATTTGATCCACTTTAATTGCATGATTATTCTTTTGGTGGGTATAGATGTTATGAAATAGGTTGTTTTATTGTTTATACAAGGCTTAAATAATACTTGACTAAATTACTAAGGTAAGTTTAAATGTTGTATCTATTAGTTTGTTTATTTGAAAGGTTGCAAAATGGAAATTCCAAAACGTGATGGCGACGGTTATCTCGTCGATATGAGTAACTGGACACCTGAGATAGGTCGCGCAATGGCCGATGTTGACACCTATGAGCTCGATGATAAAAAGTGGGAACAGATCATGAAAGCACGTGAGTATTTTGAGGAATTCGGCTCGGTTCCACCTATCCGTAAATTCGCTAAATATGTGGGCGAAGATCAAAAGGAGGTATTCGAGTTATGGATGACCGGCCCGATGAAACCGATCACCAAATACGGTGGCATGCCCAAGCCTACCGGTTGCGTTTAAAGCACACTAATTTTTGTAGTTGGCTAGTGTCTATTGCTGCCATGAAAAACCTCGAGCAATTGAATTTTGACAATGCATTTACGCGCCTGCCGAGCACATTTCACAGTCGTGTCAATCCCACTCCGTTAGTCCAGCCGTACCTTGTCAGCTTTAATCCAAGTGCCGCTGAGTTGATCGAATTGTCTTGGAAACCTACAAACCCGGCTATATCTGCAATCACACCGATCAAGCCGGACGTTATGCGTATGACCGGCAGCCGCAATCGGCCTGTGGAATCTCAGTGCATTGGCACAAGCTTTGACGCCGCTGGTTTCGGTTGAGGCAGCAGAAGAAATACTTGAGTCTTATGTTGATATCTTTTCGGAGCATTATGTGAAATTGATGAGCCGGAAGCTGGGTATGACCTACGCCGTGCTGGAAGATTTTGTCGTGGTTGAGCCGTTGCTGAAACTGATGCAAGCCAGCCAGCTAGATTTTACCAATACGTTTCGCAGTCTGAGTCGGTTTAAAGCTGCCCCAGATACGAACAGTAGTTCAGATAGCAGTATGCTGCGCGACCAGTTTGTTGACCGTACAGCATTCGATAAATGGGCCGATATTTACCGCGCACGTCTGCAAGGCGAAGCTACGACTGATGCCGAGCGCAAACAGAATATGGACAGGGTGAATCCTAAATATATCTTGCGAAATTATCTGGCGCAAACAGCGATCAGCAAAGCAGAGAAGGAGCGTGACTATTCCGAGGTTGATCGTTTGTTGCAGTTGCTGGCCACGCCGTTTGACGAGCAGCCTGAAATGGAAAGTTATGCAGCGCCCGCACCTGAATGGGCGCGACATATTGAAGTAAGTTGTTCATCCTAAAATGTATTTATTTGTAGTTAATTCAAGCAACCAGGAATCCCTATGCCATATTATATTTATAAATTTTTTGAATTCCCGATGAAGCGAGTGGAAAAGATCGAGCAGCATGATGTATATAAAGTGAGTACAGAGCGCAGCAAACTGTTGCGACGTGAACTGGCGTTGACAGAGCAATGCAATGTCAAAATGATCTATGCTGACAACGAATTACTGGCAGAAGAATTGCTGCTGACGGATCGTGGGCCTGCACCAATCGTTGGTGACGGTGATGACTAGTAGTCCGTTCCAGCAAAAGATATAAGTGGGGGTTGTGAGTGGACGAAATCGCCTTTATGCACGCCTTGAACACAGTTAATCCGAATCCTTGCGCGTTCGGTAAGGTTATTCTCAGCCGTAATTGCGCCTGCTCCAGGGTACATATACGACACGCTGCTGAACGTGAAATGGTTGAATGTAGCGATGAATTGGCGCGGATAAAATGCTTAGCACTACTGGATTCATTGCGTCAGAATTCGGCTTTTGCGCTCAAACTCACCCATGTCACTCCTCCACTGCCGCACGGGCCGGAAATGCGCGTACAGATTGGTGGCCTGCAGGGTTTGCAACGGGAAGTGGATGGCGCAGAACAGGTCACCGATATTGTCACTCTGGTGGCTGCGGCACAACAAAAATTTGGCAGTCTTGAAAATCTCCCTTATTCCACGATTGTGCAATCGGTAGTGAGCTGCGTAGTCAGAAAAAAGCGCCCACCGGCAGAATAGTCCGGGTTTAGTGGGTGCCCTTGTGTAGGGTTGGTTTTTGAGAGGTAAGCATGCGGGATTTTCAAAAAACGATAGAAGTCGTGCAGACCAATTGCCATATTGCCGATGCGCGGCACGCCCGTGAAATGTCCATGTGCAATTACCTGCTGGGTATGCGCGAGTTGTATATCTGGGAACATGAATTTCCTCCCTCTCGTCCATTGGTCAAGGCAGATTTGAGCAACTGGCTGGTGCAACGTGAAATGTTTTGGGAGGATTTGGAAGAGCTGGACTACAGCCCGATACCTATCGCCAACCGCGAGTATGATCCCTTTGATATCGTGGCCATCAACAGCGTGCTTGAACCTCATGGCCTGGTGTATGGCGGCGGTCTCGGGCGTTGGGGTAAGCCGCATTTCTTTCTCGGCCAACTTCTGCGTAGCGAAAAAATTCACGGCTTGACCCTGCGTGTGTCCGGTTGCGAATATGCGCGCGACATCACGGCATCCCCTGCAGCACTGCGTGAAGGTACGCTGTTTTTGCGCACCGATGCCTTGCAGCGCTGGCTGGCGGAAAAAATTGAAATCTGGTCGGTACATCAGGCGGATGGTGCATTAAAGGCCGCACTGGATTGCTACGGCAAGCAGGGCGCGAGCAGCTCATTGCTGCAACGCATGGCCGAGCAGGAAAGCGAAGTGCTGATATTGCATGAAGTTGGCGAAGCGATGGCAGAACCCATGTTAGGCCCGTCATGGCGCGACATGCTGATGTCGTTCAGTAGTCGTCGCGCAATTTTTCTGACTCGATCAGTGCGGGACAATCTAGCTGATTGCCTTTCCACTTTGCCGGAACTGACAAAGGGCGAACAAACCTGCTCGCTGCATTTCTATTTCGCCAATCTCGATGGCCTGCGCCGCACACTATTTCCGCAGCTGGTGACCGCCTATGAATGCTGGCGCGACAGCGGGGATATGAGCAAGCTAAGCGCAGTTATTGAAGCCGGCAGCAAGCACTGGCAAGCAGTAGCAGTGCGGCTGCTTGCCTCCTGGAAAGACAATCCACAGGAAGCAGAGGCGTTGATAGATCGCTGGGTAGATGAGCCTGGGTCGCTAGTCCTTTAACCTAGGAAAAGCATTTGTCCGCAGATTAAACAGATTAACGCCGATTAAACAAAAATTACCTGCATTACCAGCTTCATCAAGTTGGTGAATAAAATTTATTTGTATCTGCTTGAGAATCAATTTAATCTGCGCAATCTGCGGATCGAATTAGCTTTTGCTAGGGTGCGTCATACGCACCCTACACAAAACCCCGCTGCTTGCGGCGGGTGGTTTATTTTATGACTTCCTTGAGTTGCTCAAGTATCGCCGGATTCTCTAGGGTCGAAGTGTCCTGGGTAATTTCCTCGCCTCTGGCGATCGCACGCAGTAGTCGGCGCATGATTTTGCCGGAGCGGGTTTTGGGCAGGTTGTCGCCAAAGCGGATCTCATCCGGCTTGGCGATGGGGCCTATTTCCTTGGCCACCCAGTTGCGCAATTCCTCGGCAATCTTTTTGACGCCTGCACTGTCTTTGGGGCGTTCGCCTTTCAGCACCACGAAAGCAACGATAGCTTCTCCCTTGATCTCATGCGGTTTGCCGACGACTGCGGCCTCTGCAACTAATGGATTGGCGACCAGTGCCGATTCGATTTCCATGGTGCCCAGGCGATGACCGGAAACGTTCAGCACATCGTCGATACGCCCCATGATCCAGAAATAGCCGTCACCATCGCGGTGTGCCGAGTCACCAGCAAGATAAGCGCCCTGCATTTCTGCGGGGTAATAGGCTTTCTTGTAACGATCAGGATCGCCCCAGATATTGCGTATTTGTGACGGGAAGGAACGTGTGATCACGAGGAAGCCACCTTGCTGGTCATGCACTTCTTCGCCGACTTCGTTCACGATGGTGGCCATGATGCCGGGCAAGGGCAGGGTGCAGGAGCCGGGTTTGGCGGGGATAGCGCCGGGCAGGGGCGAGAGCACGTGGCAGCCGGTTTCGGTCTGCCACCAGGTATCCACAATGGGGCAGCGCGACTGGCCGACCACGGTGTAATACCACATCCATGCTTCGGGATTGATCGGCTCGCCCACGCTGCCGAGCAGGCGCAGGCTGCTCAGATCATATTGTTTAGGCAACTCGCCGCCGAGTTTGATCAGCGAACGAATTGCCGTTGGCGCGGTGTAAAAAGTGGTGACCTTGTGGTCTTGTATCATTTTCCAGAAGCGTCCGGCATCGGGATAAGTTGGGATACCTTCAAAGATTAATTGTGTCGCGCCCACTGCCAGCGGACCATAGGCGACATAGCTGTGGCCGGTAATCCAGCCCACGTCCGCAGTGCACCAGAAAATATCCGTGGGCTTGTAGTCAAATACCCAGCGCATGGAGGTGATGGCTCCCAGCAGATACCCGCCGCTGGAGTGTTGCACGCCCTTGGGTTTGCCGGTGGAGCCGGATGTGTAAAGAATGAACAAAGGGTGCTCTGCTCCCACCCATTCCGGTTCGCAGTGCGTGGCTTGAGAGTTGACAAGATCGTGCCACCACAGATCGATATCCTTGTTCCACGCGACCTCGCCACCGATGCGTTTATACACGATCACGCTATGTATACTGTCGCAGCCACCCAGCTTGAGCGCCTCATCCACCGCATTTTTTAACGGGATGATTTTACCGCCGCGCATTTGTCCGTCAGCGGTGATTACGGCAATGGCCTTGGCATCGATAATTCGTTCCTGCAGGCTTTTGGAAGAGAAGCCGCCGAACACCACGGAGTGAATGGCACCGATGCGTGCGCAAGCTTGCATCGCCACCACCGCCTCGATACTCATCGGCATGTAGATCACCACACGATCACCTGTTTTAATGTCGCGTGATTTAAGCCCGTTGGCAAACTGGCAGACACGGCCATGCAATTCGCGGTAAGTCACCTTGCTGATTTTGCCGTCATCCGCTTCGAATATCAGCGCAATTTTATCCGGCTGCGTTGCCAAGTGTTTGTCGAGGCAGTTGTAGGAAACATTAAGCTGGCCATCTTCAAACCATTTGTAAAATGGGGCATTGCTTTCGTCCAGTATCTTGGTGAAGGGCTTTTTCCACTCGATATTTTCCCGTGCCAGTTTGGCCCAGTAGCCTTCGTAATCTTTCCGGGCTGCCTCAGCCATAGCCTGATAAGCAACCATGCCAGAAACATTTGCTTGTTTTACAAAAGCGTCTGAGGGATTGAATACCCTAGTTTCATTCAGCACGGAATCAATTGAATTGGACATGAAAACTCCTATGTTTGCAGTCACTGCGTTGAGGGTGAAATTCCGGTCAGCTTCTTTAAACCTATAAAAACATTTGGCCACAGAGAGCAGAGCGTAGTTGTTGGGGCTTTAGCCCCTTACAATCTGGGCCTACCCCTTGCGGGTGCAGAGATCACAGAGTAGAAAAAATGAATTGTTCACTTGTTGATACTCACCCAACAGGTGAAAATCGAATCCCCATTCTTGAGCAACGATCAGGATTAATCGCAACTCGATTAAAACAGCTCCTGTTCCATTTCAAGGTAAACAAAATTGGCATTTTTTTTGTGATTTTCATGATACAGCGGCGCGTCATGCCAATCACAAAAATCTGATTCCCGAACCGCGCTTTCAAGATCCTGCCCTGCCTTTACAGCTACGCGCATTTCATCGCGCAGGCGTTTGACATAGCTATAGGTTTTTTCCACCATTGGAAAAGGCGTTGTCTGTGCACTGCCATGCCCGGGTATCATCAAACGGGTGTCGGGAAATTTTTTTCTCAACCAATCTATTGTTTCAAGGATCTCCCTAGAATGACCGTCAGCCATATAGGTGGAACGGTTGTTAAACGCCAAGTCTGAGATCCACAGATTACGCTCTTCTACTTGATGCAACACCAGATCGCCGAAAGAATGGTGCTGGCCGGTGTTATAAACCGCGAAGGTTTTGCCGCCCAGCGTAAACGTGTGTTGGTCGAAACGTTTTCCGCCAACCAGAATGTCCGGCTTTACGCCTTCAAATCCCTTCATGTCAGGGCCCATGAAGTTTCGTCTGAATTCGACAGAAGCTTTCATGCCATCCGAATTCAGGTACAAAAGGGTGCCTTCATGTCCAATTATCTTGACGCCGCCCAGCTTTTTGAAGGCGATCGCACCGTAGGAGTGGTCTGGATGATTATGCGTGATGATAAGATATTTGATGGGTAGTTTGGTCACCTTGCGTACGGTGGCGATAAGCCGTTTTCCCAACCTAGTCGTGCCCAGACTGTCGATTACAACCACACCTTCACGCGTGACTACAAAACCGGCATTGCCGTTAAAACCGCGATTTTTATCATCAACCTCGGCGATATTGCCGTAAAGGAAATAAGTGTCTGCGGCTATTTTGTAAAAAGGCAGAGGCTTGGTGTTGGCATCCTGGGCGGAAGTAATCGTTACCGGAATTATTGCAGTATCTATTGCCTGTCGTGCAGGCAGTTCCGCGTGAGCCGGAGATGTTAGCGTGAGCAAGCAATAGCCGATTACGATAGTCAGGCGAGCTGACAAGGGTAGTTTGTTTCTGTTCAGATTTTGCGCAAAGAGCATGATTCAATCTCCTTCGGTTTAATTAAGGCGGCAATGCTGACATCTTACAATATAAATATTTAGGGCAGCTCTAATTGTCATATTTCAGCGTGCGCGGCGGCGTGAGGTATCAGCGGAGAATATTTTGCCGTTTAATACCGAGAGCAATTGCAGGATGGGGTTGGAAACAGGCTCCAGTTTTTTACGCATCAAGGTGCCGCTTGCAGTAGTTTGCGACATAATGGGCGTGGCAATATGCACATCGATGCACGATAGCGCAAGCATGGCGCGAATTTCATGAATCAGCTCAGGTACTGTTTGCAGTAGCTGGCCGATTGCAGTTTCATTGCCTTTGCTGGAGATAAACAACTCCACGTTGTTGCTGATTTCTTCCACGCTAGCTCCGCTGCAAGCATGGTGCGGACGCAGCGCGGCAAAATAAACTTCGAGTGCATCCAGCAGCACCAGCACCACATCCTTGTCAGCGGGATAGCGTAGAACCTCGTCGTAATAGTGCAAGAATGTTTGTCCTGCTCCTGACAGCAGACGCAGCAATTGTTGCGCGAATATATTGCCCTGTGCGATCAAACTAGTCAGTTTGGTTTGCGTAATGTCGAAATCTTCGCGTGCGGGAAGTTGCTCGGGAATGGCATCCGGCAAAGCTGCGAGAAATCCAACGTGGTAGGCGTTATCCACTTCACCTTTGCGCCAAAGTGTAAGCCGAGTCTTGTCATCGATCAAGCCGGGCTGCAGCAGGATGCGGACGGTATCCATGATGATGTGCGCGCTATTTTCAAACGGCAGGTGTTCGATCAGATAATCTGCCAATACCTTGCCCATTTTTCCCTGCACCACGCATTCCCGCTCCAGCATGCGCCGTGCATGGTCGGCTATCGGCATCGCCCACCATGCGCGACGCGCAAGTTCATCGGTCAGGCCATTTGAATACGCGACCGAGGTAACGGCCTCGGGTTCGCCCAGCAACAGCAAGCGATCCAGCCCTTTGTCGCGTGCCTGCCCCATGCGTGTCCAGCGTTGAAGATACACCGGGTAGCCACCGGGTGAACCGAGGGCAAATCCAGCTAACAGTTCACGGGCGGTGCGTAGGTATTGATCACCACGTCCGATTGGATGCAGTTTCACCGTGGCGGTACCGCGTGGCGAGAGGCCGTAAATGGTCATATTGGTCGCATCTATGCGGATTGCCTGAATGTCACCGGCGAGCATGACGTTGAGGCGGAGTGAGTCTTCTGGGGTTAGTTCTGACATAGTCTAGTGCAGTGTTGCAATCTTGATGGAATTTAAGAATATCCCTGTAGGGTGCGTCACACGCACCATGGTGCGCACGGCGCACCATACATGACTTATTTCGTGAACATAGCTATCGAGCAATATAAGCTCCACATTGCTTGCAACAATACACTAGTTTAATTGTATACGTTGTCCCCACGGCACAGGTTCTTTGCCTTTAACCAGCCAGAGCACTGGATAGTGGGGTTCGACCGAAGGAAAATCGCCTTTGGCATCGGTAAAATATAACAGCATATCGGGAGATAAGCCGTACAATTTTATCCAGTCGAATATGGGACGAAAATCGGTGCCGCCGCCACCGTGAAATTCCTGCGGCAATTTGAATTCTTCCCAGGCTTCAAAGATCCACGGGCCATCCTGCGAAAGTGCGGTGTCGCAGGCATGCAGGGTGATGCTTGCGCGTAGCTGTGCCTTAAGGGTGTTAATTTCGGCGAGAAACTCACTGAGTTCTATATTACTAACCGAGCCGCTGGTATCCAGCACCACCACGATATTGGCCTGGCTACTGCGTAATGAGGGCATGATCATGTCGCCTTCACGGCGTGAAGGTCGGGCATAGCTGTAATCGTCGCGAGCGAGCGGGTTCATGTAGCGTGCAAGCAACATGCGCCAAGGTAGTTTGGGTTGTAATAACTCGCCCACCAAGCGCGCCAGCGCACCGCCCAGTTTCCCTGCCTGCTGTGCTTGCAAGGCGGCACCAGCCATGCGTTGCTGCCATTGTGTGGAGAGCGCATCCAGCTGGCTGGCGGAAAGGGGGGCAGGTTGTGCGGCACCGCTTGTTCCATCGAGCTCTTCCTGTTGTTCGGAAGCACTATCGCCACCCGATTGAGGTTCCTTGTTGGTTTGCGGTGTTTTCCCTTCGCCACCTTCGCGTTGTTCCTTGCCTGTTTGTGAACCACCTTTGCTGGGGTCACTTTCCTGTTTCGATTTGCCCTGTTCTGCAGTGTCGTCATCAGAATCATCATCTTCAATGAAGGGATAGATTTCTTCTGCTGTCATGCCTTCATAAGCAGCAATAACAATGGTGGCTGGCGGAGGCGGTAGGCCATCTTTGACCAGCACCGGATTGATTGAATATTCGCAGGCGATATCCCAGCGCGATTTAATGCGATGTTGGCGTCGTGCAAAGTGCGACAGCGCGCAATGTAACGCTTCGCGCGCCAGCACAAATTGCGTTTGTTCTAGGCTGAGATTGTCAATGTAGGCGGGGTTGTAGTACAGGCTGCGTGCATCGGTAACGCTGGTGGCGCACCACTTCGGATCGGCCGCAACCAACGGTAACCGCAATGCAAGCGCACCCAGAAACGGTTTATCCAGTATCAGTCGGGTACGCGCTGCGGCAAGCTTGGTTTCTATGCTGGATGTAACCATAAAATATTCAATATAATCAATATGTTACGTTAATACAAACATCTAAGTCCGAGACCCCGCAGGGTTCTTGTCCTATACGAAGCAGAGCGTAGCGTAGGAGGCTGCTAGGTTCAGGATTCATACAACATCAAGTCAGCCACGGCATTCGCCCAGCTGGCAAACTGTGGCACCGAAAACAGGCTCTGCCCAATCGCGCGGTGCATGTCGGAAACTAGCATGATGCCCATCTCGCGCAACGGGAAGCGGCTGGCATAATCAAGAATATGGCCGTGTACAACTTTGGCATCGGCTGTCCCTTTGGCGCGTATTGCGCGGGCAACCAGTGCCGAGGCCACCGCGTATTGCAGGTCCACTTCACGTGGCACAGCAACCGCTTCACCGCGCAAAATCGCATCCAGATCGGGCATGTTGTCCAGGTTCTCGATAAACGCATGCAATTCAAGACCTGCCGCTGGGCCGACACAGGCTTGCAGCGTGGGCAACAGCAGATTGGGATTGTCGCCAAATTTCTGCATGGCGCGGTGTGCAAATTCCCATGAACGCGGGCTGGGAAATGCCACCGGATTGTGTGCAGGATTGAAGTCGAATAGCAGCTCGGGTTTGAAGCGCAAGAAGCCGATCAGGCCTTCGTCGATATTGTTGGCATAGGCCCAGCTAACCCAGTCATCGATATTAGCTTCTACTTCGAAATGAGAAAATCGATTCGCAAGTGGAGCCGGCATGGTGTACGTCACACCTCTGTCGCCCTGGCGATTACCCGCCGCAAAGATTGCCCAGCCCGGTGGCACTTCATAATCGCCAAGGCGGCGATCTAGAATCAACTGATAAGCCGCCGCCGACACACTGGGTGGGGCAGAGGTTATTTCGTCGAGGAATAAAATGCCGTTGGGGCCGTGGCGTTCGGCGTCTGGCAACATCGATGGCACCGCCCATTCAACCCGATTTTCAACACGAAATGGAATGCCGCGCAGGTCGGTGGGCTCCATTTGCGACAGGCGTATGTCTATCATCGGCGCGGCGTGCCGCACCGCAACCTGGGCGATAATCTGTGACTTACCGATACCCGGCGGCCCCCATAACATGACAGGTGTGTGATGACCTTCGCGTGCGCTTAAAAATTCACGATCGAGGACGGTTAAAAGCTGTGCCGGACGCATGGTAACTCCAATGATTTGATTTTGAGATTATAGCAATTGTGAAACATAGAGATACTTGTAGATTGATTCTTAAATTAATGATTGTCAGCCTGTCCTGCTGGCGGTAGAGTACTATACATAAAAAAATGGGTGCACGATGACGACAGTTTTGATTGTTCTGGCAGTACTTACCACAATATTGTTGCTGGCTTTTTTTCGGGCTTCCATCTGGGGCTGGTTACTGGCGAACATCGTGATCACGGCAGGGGTTGCGATACATTACAGTATCTCTGGTGACGCACTGATGGCGACGGTCATTACGCAGGGCGTGATTGTTCTGGTGCAGGGTGTTCCCTTCCTTCGCCGACTGTTGATCAGCAGCTTTATCCTCAAAGTGTTTCGTAAAATTTTGCCGCAGGTGTCGCAGACCGAGCAGGAAGCGCTGGATGCGGGCACAGTTTGGTGGGATGGCGAGTTGTTCAGCGGGCATCCAAATTGGCAAAAATTGTTGGGCTATTCAAAACCCCAGCTCAGCGCAGAGGAGCAGTCCTTTCTCGATAACGAAACCGAACAGTTATGTGCAATGATAGACGACTGGGATGTAACCCATGTGCGTCAAGACCTGTCCCCAGAAACTTGGCAGTTCATCAAGGATAAGGGTTTCCTCGGCATGATCATCCCGAAGGAGTATGGCGGGCTGCAGTTTTCTGCGCTGGCACACTCGGCAGTGGTGGACAAGCTGGCTTCACGCAGCGCCACCGGTACGGTGACTGTGATGGTGCCCAATTCTTTAGGCCCGGCTGAATTATTGTTGCAATACGGTAGCAAAGAACAAAAAGACAAATATTTACACCGGCTGGCCAAAGGTCAGGAAATTCCCTGCTTCGCACTGACCGGCCCTACTGCAGGCTCGGATGCCGGTGCCATGCCGGATACCGGCGTTGTGTGCTACGGCGAATTTAACGGCCAAAAAGTACTGGGCCTGCGCATGAACTGGGAGAAGCGCTATATCACTCTGGCACCCGTTGCCACGCTGCTCGGCATTGCATTTAAATTATTTGACCCCGATCACTTGCTCGGCCCGGAAGAAGCGCGTGGCATTACCCTGGCGCTGATTCCCACCAGCACACCCGGTGTTGAAGTCGGGCGCCGTCACTTCCCGCTTAATTCAGCCTTCCAGAATGGGCCTACTTCCGGCAAGGATGTGTTCATTCCGCTGGATTACATCATCGGTGGTGCAGAGCGCATCGGCCAGGGCTGGCGCATGTTGATGGAGTGCCTGGCTGCAGGCCGCTCCATTTCCCTGCCAGCCAGCTCAACCGGCAGCGCAAAACTTGCTGCCCGCACCAGCGGCGCTTATTGCCGCGTGCGCAAACAATTCAGAATGCCGATAGGCAAGTTTGAAGGGGTGGAAGAAGCGCTGGCGCGCATCGGTGGCAACACCTATGTGCTGGAAGCTACCCGCGTGCTCACGGCCTCGGCGGTGGATATGGGCGAGAAGCCCTCGGTGATTTCCGCTATTGCCAAATTCCATTGCACCGAACGCAGCCGCAGCGTCATTATCGATGCGATGGATGTGCATGGGGGCAAGGGCATCTGCTTGGGGCCGGATAACTACATGGGGCGTAGCTATCAGCAAATTCCGATAGGCATTACCGTGGAGGGTGCAAATATCCTGACACGCAGTCTGATTATCTTCGGTCAGGGTGCGGTGCGTGCTCATCCCTATGTGCTGAAGGAAATCAAGGCCGCACACGATCCGGACAAGAAAAATGCGCTGCTGGCTTTTGACGAAGCATTGTGGGGGCATGTCAGTTTTAGCATGAGCAATGCGGTGCGCGCCTTGGTGTTTGGCCTGACTAAGGGGCGTGGAATTGATGCGCCCACTGCTGCACCGACCCGCCGCTATTATCAGCAATTGACCCGCTATTCATCAGCCTTTGCATTTGCCGCCGATGTGTCGATGTTGATATTAGGTGGCAGCCTCAAGCGCCGCGAAAAAATCTCGGCGCGTCTGGGCGATGTGCTGAGCAATATGTATCTGTGTTCGGCCACGCTAAAGCGTTTTGAAGATGATGGACGGCCCGAGGCAGATCTGCCGCTGTTGCATTGGTCGATGCAGGATGCGCTATTCAGGATTCAGGAGGCATTTGATGGTGTGTTGCAAAACTTCCCCAGCCGCATCGCCGCCTGGGGCTTGCGCAGACTGATATTCCCGCTGGGCAAATGCGCGATGCCGCCCTCCGATCAGCTTGGTCATGAAGTGGCAACCCTGCTGATGCAACCCGGCGCAACCCGCGATCGGCTGACATCCGGTATGCATATTCCAAAAAATGAAACAGAAGCGGTGGGCGTTCTGGAAGTAGCATTGCTTAGCACGCTGAAATGTGAGCCGATACAGGCAACAGTAGCGAAGGCGCGCAAGGAAGGTAAAATCAAGTCGCGCGATGAAATGGAGCAGGTCGCCGAGGCGGGCAGCTTGGGTGTCATAACTGCGGCACAAGTGACCATGCTGGAACGGGATTACGCATTGCGCCGCAAGGTCATCATGGTGGATGATTTTGATCCTTCGCAATTGCCTGCTGGCAAATAGCAAGCATTTCAACATAGATGATAGATAATTTTTATATCCGTAAAGTGGCTGTACTCGGTGCCGGTGTAATGGGTGCGCAGATTGCCGCGCATCTCATCAATGCCAATGTCGAAACGATATTGTTTGAATTGCCGGCCAAGGAAGGCGATCCCAATGGCAATGTGAAAAAGGCGTTTGAAGGCCTGAAAAATCTGGAACCCAGCCCGCTGGCTTCCCCCGCAAAACTCAACCACATTCAACCGGCCAATTACGAACAGAATCTCGATCTGTTACGTGATTGCGATCTGGTGATTGAAGCGATTGCCGAACGTGTGGATTGGAAGTCTGATCTGTATCGCAAGGTAGTCCCTTTCCTTGGCGCGCAAACTATCTTTGCCACAAATACTTCAGGACTGTCGATCAACAGTCTGGCCGATGCTTTCCCTGAGGCACTTCGTCATCGTTTCTGCGGAATTCACTTCTTTAACCCGCCGCGCTATATGCATCTGGTCGAACTCATCCCATGTAAAGGCACAGACAAACTATTGCTCGACCAGCTTGAAGCCTTCCTCGTATCCACCGTGGGCAAAGGCGTGGTGCGTGCCAAAGACACGCCCAACTTTATTGCCAACCGTATCGGCGTGTTTTCCATGCTCGCCACCAAACATCATGCGCAGGCTTATGGCTTGGGTTTCGATACTGTTGATGCGCTGACCGGGCGCTATCTTGGCCGCCCCAAGAGTGCTACCTTCCGCACACTGGATGTGGTCGGTCTCGACGTGTACTCGCATGTTGTCAACACTATGCGCGACAAACTCACCGATGATGCCTGGCACGGCTATTTTGCGTTGCCGGTGTGGTTTAATAAATTGATAGCAGAAGGTGCGCTGGGTCAAAAATCTAAGCGCGGTGTGTACAAAAAAGTAGGCAAGGAAATTCATGTGCTGGATGTGGCATCGCATAGCTACAAATTATCCGCAGGCAAGGCCGATGATGCAGTAAAAGACATCTTGCGCGAACGCGACTGGGCGAAAAAACTCGCCGGCTTGCGCGACAGCAAGAATCCGCAGGCGCAATTTTTGTGGAGCCTATTGCGCGACACCTTCCACTACTGTGCAACACAATTGGAAAGCATTGCCGACAATGCACGCGATTTAGATCTGGCGGTGCGTTGGGGCTTTGGTTGGGATACCGGCCCGTTTGAAATCTGGCAGGCGGCAGGTTGGCAGCAGGTAGCCGGTTGGATCAATGCCGATATTGCGGCAGGCAAGGCGATGGCAAAAGTGACGCTGCCAGACTGGGTGACAGAAGCTGGCCGAACCGGAGTGCATGGCGCGCAGGGTTCGTATTCGCCCTCGCTTAAAATAAACCAATCACGTTCCACCTTGCCGGTGTATCGCCGCCAGTTGTTCCCCGACCGTATCCTCGGCGAAACCGCGCACTACGGCGAAACAGTATTCGAGAACGATGACCTGCGCATGTGGCACACTGGCGATGGCATCGGCATACTCAGCTTTAAAACCAAGATGCATGCGATCAGCAACGAAGTGCTGGACGGCATGCTGCGTGCAGTAAGCGAAGCAGAAGCAAACTTCAAGGCGCTGATCCTGTGGCAGACCGAGCCGCCTTTTTCTGCAGGCGCGCACCTGTTGCAGCTGATGCAAGGCGTCAAGGATGTCAGCACACAACCCACCGGCATGTTCGACAAACTCAAAGGTGCGGCACAACGCGTTAAATTTACCGTGGCGGGCGGCGGTGGTATTGGCCAGATACTTAATGCAGCCACCGGCAATGTGCCGCGCGTAGAAGAAGTGGTGGCCAAGTTCCAGCAAGTGTCGATGCGTTTAAAGTATTCCTCCGTGCCTACCATCGCCGCAGTAGATGGGCTGGCGCTCGGCGGCGGCTGTGAATTCTCCATGCACTGCACCCGAATTGTTGCATCGCTGGAAAGTTATATCGGTCTAGTAGAAGTAGGGGTGGGTCTGTTACCCGCCGGTGGCGGTTGCAAGGAGCTGGCACAACGCGCTGCGGCCGAGGCTAAAGGCGGCGACATCTTCCCCTACCTACGCCGATACTTCCAGCAAGTTGCCATGGGTGAAGTGGCCAAGAGTGCTGAACTGGCGCGAGAAATGGGCTACCTGCGCAGCACAGACCGCATCGTTCTGAATCGCTTTGAACTGCTGCATATCGCCAAACAGGAAGCACTTGCGTTAAATGCCACAGACTACCGACCACCGCTACATCAGCTTCAAATCCCGGTGTCTGGCAGGGTAGGCATTGCCACTTTCAAAGCCTCGATGTTGAACATGCTGGAAGGCGGCTTTATCTCCGAGCATGACTACAACATCGGCTGTCGCGTGGCCGAAACCATGTGCGGCGGCGATGTGGATGCAGGCAGCCTGGTGGATGAAGACTGGCTGCTTGATCTAGAGCGGCGCAACTTTATGGAACTGCTGGCGACTGACAAGACGCAGGCACGGATTGAGTACATGCTGAAGTACGGGAAGCCGTTACGGAATTAAAATGGGTTTGTAGATTGTGTTAGCGCAGTGTAACCCGACGTTCATGAATCAGAAACGTCGGTGTTTGACGGTAAATATTTGCTTTAAACAATGATGAAACAAGTAGGGAGGATGTGAAGCAGATGGTAGCTATAGATGTCAGTCAGGCGGATTTTGAAGAGCAAGTAGTAAAGGCTTCGTTCCTACAACCGGTGGTGATCGATTTCTGGGCGCCGTGGTGCGGCCCTTGCAATAGTTTGAAACCGATACTGGAAAAACTTGCAGGCGAATACGGTGGCAAATTTCTGCTGGCCAAGGTGAACTCTGACGAGAACCAGGAGTTGTCTGCGCAATATGCAGTGCGCAGCATTCCATCGGTGAAGGCCATGGTGAACGGCAAGATGGTGGATGAGTTTTCCGGTGCATTGCCCGAGGGTGAAGTGCGTAAGTGGCTGGACAAGATCATCCCCAGCCCCATCCTCAGCCCGCTTGATGGAATGCGCAAGGCTGCCCGGCAACTCTTTGATGCGGGTGACGTGGCGGGTGCGTTAAGTCAGCTAGCTGCGGCTTTAGCGCTGGAACCGTCCAATGAATGGGTGCGCGTGGATGCGGCGGAGATCATGTTGGTGCAGGGCGAGACTGATGAAGGCAAGCGTTTGCTGGATAGTCTGAAAACGCCTGAGGTGGTAGGGGATGTGAGGGTGTTGAAGTTGCTTGCGCACATCAAGCTTACGCAAATGATTGCTGCTGGTGATGACGAGTCTAGCCTTACGGCAGCAGTCACTGCAAACCCCAATGATTTTGAGGCACGGCTAAAGCTTGCCACTGGGCTGATTGCCATGCAGCGTTATGCCGAGAGCATGGATCAGTTGCTAGAAATCGTGCAGCGGGACAGAAAGTTTCAGGATGATATAGGTCGCAAAACTTTGCTCGACGTGCTCAATCAGCTGGGTGGGCAAGGTGAACTGGTGACGGAATACAGACGCAAACTGTCGAGTGTAATGAATTGATCAGTAAAAGAACTAGAGGGCACCTCTAAAAATGCCGTCGTCCCCGCGAAGGCGGGGAACCAGATGCTTTATTAGACTGGATTCCCGCCTTCGCGGGAATGACAAAGTATGAATTTATAGAAGTCCTCGTTAAGCAGAGTATGTCTATTTACCGGAGGGTTGTATGAGCAAACAAGTACAGGAAGCCTATATCGTTGCCGCAACCCGCACGCCCGTTGGTAAAGCACCGCGCGGCATGTTTCGCAATACCCGACCAGATGACATGCTAGCTTTTGTAATCCAAGCGGTGATGGCGCAGGCACCGGGGCTTGACCCCGCAGCGGTAGCCGATGTGATTGTTGGCTGCGCGATGCCGGAGGCAGAGCAGGGCACCAACGTGGCGCGCATCTCCTTGCTGCTGGCGGGGCTGCCCAATACCGTGCCGGGGGTCACCATCAACCGCTTCTGTTCCTCCGGTGTGCAGGCGGTGGCGAT
>JBCKTZ010000014.1:0-27521 GCA_038925245.1 Gallionellaceae bacterium | reverse complement strand
TCAACGGCTTGACCACTCTCGACCAGAATGGCTTTGATTACGCCGGCGTGATCTGCTTCAATTTCATTCAGCAGTTTCATCGCTTCAATAATGCATAGTGTGTCGCCAACATTAACCGATTGACCAATATCAACGAAGGCTTTTGCACCCGGCGATGGAGAGCGGTAAAAGCTGCCCACCATCGGTGATTTGGCTACATGACCTTCAGGCTGTGCAGGTGTGCTAGGGGCTGCGGGTGCGCTGGCTGCCGGAGCGGCAGCAGGTGCTGCATGTTGGGGTGCTGCATATACATGTTGAACGGCTGATGACGAGCGGGAGATGCGAACAAATTCTTCACCTTCCCTTATTTCCAGTTCTGCAATGCCGGAATTTTCTACCAACTCAATGAGCGTCTTGATTTTACGTAAATCCATGTTTAACTCCTAAAAAAGAATGGCAAGGAATGAGTGGGGGTATGTATGGTGTATTCACTTATTCCTTGGATAAGGCATATTGCAGCGCAAGTTCATATCCCTTTGCGCCCAGACCACTGATTACACCAACGGCGAGATCAGAAAAAAACGATTCCTTGCGAAACGCTTCGCGCGCAAACACATTCGACAGATGAACTTCAATAAACGGGATCGCCACAGCGGCTAGCGCATCGCGTAACGCAACACTGGTGTGGGTGAAAGCAGCAGGATTGATGATAATGAAGTCCGTTCCATCAAGGCGCGCTGCCTGCACTCGCTCCACTAAAGTAACTTCAGCGTTACTTTGCATGGCTGAGACAGTAGCCCCGCTTTTGTTCGCTTGTTGCGTTAAGTTATTGTTAATTTCGTCTAACGTGATGCGACCATATACATCTGGCTCACGACTTCCGAGCAAGTTAAGATTGGGTCCATGCAACACTAGGATATTTTTCATACGTGCATTTTGCCGTAAATTGCAGGGGTTTGTCCAGATTTTAGCGGAAATTAAGGGGTTGCTTATATATCTGAATGTGCTAACAGTAGCTGAGTATGGTTAGGGTAATGTCTTGACCACTATCTCCTGTAGCAACACTTGGCAGCCTCCACACTACACTCTGCTTCGCATAGGACAAGAACCCTACGGGGTGCCGTACTTAGATAGGGGTTGCAGTAACATATTGATTATATTGAATATTTTTATTAATGATGGTAATATATATTTCTTTACAGATCAATGGGTTGCGAGTTAGGTCCGACAGGCTGCTAGTGCTGTGTTGCAGGCTATTTGGAACTTAAGCAGTGATGAGCAATCTCCGCAGATTGTGAATTGGGAGCGCCGACGTCCTCGTCGGCGCTCCCATACTAGGTGCGCAGGACTTCTTGTTGTTCGTTGCCCATGCTGTTTTTTTATATCAAAGCGCTCTTGATCGATGCCAGAAACTGTCCAGCATTCTGATAACCGACCACACGATTATCAGCCAACTCTCGGCCTTCGCGATTAAAGAACAGAATGGCGGGGGGGCCGAATAATTGGTAGCGCTGCATCAAGGCCTTATCGTCCTCGTTGTTCGCGGTCATGTCAACTTTCAGGAGCAGGGTGTTTTTCAGTTGTGTCTGTACCCTGGTGTCGGCAAAGGTGAAGTTTTCCAATTCTTTGCACGATACGCACCAGTCGGCATAAAAATACAGCATCACGGTTTGGCCCGGCGCTTGGGCGATGCGGGCATCCAGCTCTGCAATATTTTTCACCCGTTCAAATTTCAACTGGCTAGTTTGCTCAATGGCCTGGCCGCCACCTAATGCACCAAGAGGACGCAGGATGTCGCGGGCACCAGAAAGGGCGCCGATCAGCAGCGAAACTCCCAGCAGCAGAACGATGATACCGATGCCCTTGCCCAGCGTGTGCCAGCCGCTGCTGCCGTGCGGTAGCGCATCCAATGCGTGTAGATATACGGCAGACATGATTAGCAAAGCAGCCCACAGCAACATCACTACAGTAAGCGGCAGCAAGGGGCTAATCATCCAGATAGCCACGGCCAGCAGCAGAACACCAAAGAAGCTCTTGACTGCTTCCATCCATGCACCTGCCTTGGGTAGCCATGTACCGGCTGATGCGCCAATCAAGAGCAATGGTAGACCCATGCCAAGTGCCAATGAATAGAGGGCCATTCCGCCGAGCAAGGCATCTTGAGTCTGGCCTATGTATAAAAGTGCGCCGAACAGTGGAGCGGAAACGCATGGGCTGACAATAATTGCGGAGAGAGAGCCCATGAGGAAGACGCCGCCAAGATGGCCACCATGCAGGCGATTGCTGGTGCCGGATAATTTGCTTTGCAGTGCTGACGGCAGTCGTAGCTCATAAAAACCAAACATGGACAAGGACAGCAGTACAAATACTACGGCAAAACTACCCAGTACCTCAGGTGTTTGCAGAGCATTAGTCAAGAGCGTGCCGGAGAGTCCTGCTGCAACACCCGCTGCGGCATAAGTGAGCGCCATTCCCTGCACATAAGACATGGACAGGATAAAAGCATGCATCTTGGTCAGATGATGACCGCGCCCGACAATAATACCTGACAAGATCGGCACCATGGGGAGCACGCATGGCGTAAAGGCCAGCAACAAACCAAATCCAAAGAAGGCCGAAAGAATTAACCAGAAGCTTCCTTGTTTGAAAAGCTGCGCGATCGTGCCGTCTTCAGAAGTCGGCGCAGTTGTTGATGGCGCTGTCTGTTTCTTGCTGGCTTCATTTGCTACAGGAACGTCTTTCAGGGCAGTTGGGGGGTTTAGAGCGCTAGGTTTGGCTGATCCGGTGCCCGTTGCTGCTGGCAACTGTAAATTAATCTGTTTGATAATTGGCGGATAGCACAGGCCGTTTTCGCTGCACCCCTGGTAGCTTGCCTCCAGGGTGATGTTCTGTGCGGTGGTGTTATTGTTGCTTAGTGTAACCTCTGCCTGAAACGACTGATAGAAGACCATCATGTCACCAAAGTTCGGATCATTTTTCAGCTCGCCTTTCGGCATTTTTAGGTTGATGATTTTGGCAGAACCGCTTTTGACATGGATGCTAATTTTGTCGCGGTATAGGTAGTAATTTGGTGCAATCTTGAAATTGGCAAGCAGCGTATTCGCATCGCTCACACGCACATCTAAACCAAATGCCTGATCAGGGGGCAGGAAAGCAACTTGCTTAGCCCCGCCTAATCCAGGTAGCCGATCCAGTAGACTTTCAGCATGAGTGAGCGGGGCAAAACACAGTGTTAGTAACAGCAAAATACGCATGGATTTATTCCTTGGTTGCTATATTGATTGGAGAGGATTCTTGTACGACCCATTGCAGATAAGCGGGCAATCCGGCAGCAACAGAGACAGCGATAATTTCTGGAAGTTCATAAGGGTGTTGCGATTGTATCAACTCCTGTACGCGTGGATAAGCCGAGCGGGTGGTTTTTATCAGCAGCGGAATTTCGCAGGCAGTTTCAACTTTTCCTTGCCAGTGATACACCGAGCTGCATTCAGCCATAATATTCACACAGGCTGCGGCATGGTTTTCTATCAGGCTGCGTGCGACGCGCTGCGCGCTGTCGCGGTCCGGCAGGTTGGTGACAACTAACAAGACCTCATCCATATTCAGCTTGCTCCTGCCCGAGCACAACGCACGCCCAGTTGCATTAATTCGTCCCACACATCGCCGCTGCGCAAGCCCTTCACCAGTTTGTCTATCAGTGCAGCCTGGCGCAAGGCGCGCTCGGCAAAGGCGGGGGAGAAGCGGCGCGCGGCGCGTTCCACCAGTTTTTGTTTTACCCCCCACACCCGTGCATCTCGCAATGCGCCTGCCAGGTTGCCGCTTTGCTGCATGGCGCGTGATACTTTTGCCATGGTGCGGATGTCTTCTGCCAGCGCCCATAATATCAACACGGTAGCAGTGCCTTCCTCGCGCAAACCTTCAAGAATATGCACGAAGCGCGCTGCGTCACCCGCCAGCATAGCCTCCGACAATTTGAATACATCATAGCGCGCCACATCCATCACCGCGTCCTTGACCTGCTCAAAAGAAAGCGGGCCTTCGGGGAACAGCAAGGCGAGTTTCTGGATTTCCTGCTTCGCGGCGAGCAGATTTCCTTCTACACGTTGCGCCAGGAATGCCAGGGTATCTGCATCTGCCGATTGATTTTGTCTCTTCAAGCGCACGGCTAGCCAGGCAGGAAGCTCATTCAAGGCGATTTCATCGGCGGCGATCACCACACCTTGTTCAGCCAGGGTGCTGAACCATTTGCTTTTCATGGTGGCAGCGTCGAGTCGCGGTAGTGAAATCAGCGTCACGGTATCCGCATTGAGATGCTGACAATATTCTTGTAGCGCCTGTGCGCCCTCTACGCCGGGTTTCCCGGACGGGATGCGCAGGTCCAGCAACTTGCGTGTGGAGAACAACGACATGCTTTGGCTGCTGTTGCGTAACTCTGCCCACTTGAATCCGCTATCGGCAATCAGCACCTCGCGTTCACTGCAGCCTGCATCGCGGGCTGCCGCACGAATGGCATCAGCAGCCTCAATCGCAAGCAACATCGCAGCACCGTGTATCACATACAATGGCTGCAAACCTTTGCTTAGATGACGCGGTAGATCTTCAACAGTGAGCTTCATGACACGCGTTTATTTTTTTACAGGTGCTGGAATGTTCGCAGTGCCAGATAGATTGCTTTGAGTTTGGCGCGGTTTGGCTCGACTGAGGCGACGCATTACCTGTTGTACCGCATCCGAACGCATGTCGTTAAACAACAGCGCTTCTTCCTGCTCTTTTGCAAGAACCTGTGCAGCGTCATAAGTCAGTGTACGTTGAAGCGAAATTTCACCTGCGGGTAGCCAGTCATTCAACTGCTTGTCATAAGCACGCAGGGAAACGCGATAGCGCAGCTGAAATTCGAGTACCTGACCTGCACCTGAAAGGGCCAATATTTGTTTATCGGTTGCTTCAGACGCAATATCCAGTGTCAGATCAGCTTCGGCTGCCGTGGCTGTCAGCTTGATTTTATACAGCTCCAGACTGCTCTGCAGATCGGAAACAAAAGGACTGGGCGTAGCGGATTTAAGATGCAGACTGGTAAACGGGAAATTCTGTACCTGCTTGTTGTGTCCGCGCAGATGGAAGCCGCAGCCAGCCAGCGACAAGGCAAGTAACATCAGAAAGATTCGCATCATTTAAATCACCACGTTAATTAAACGTCCGGGTACGATAATAATTTTTTTTGCGACACCACCGGCGAGTAGTTTTTGCACCGCTTCATGTGCCAGTGCCAGCCGTTCCAATTGTACCTTGTCGGTATCCTTTGCTACCAGCAAGCTGCCGCGCAGCTTGCCGTTCACCTGAATCACCAGTTCGATTTCGTCCTGCACCAGTGCGTTTTCATCGACTTGCGGCCAAGGTGCCTGGAGGATGTCATCACCGTAACCGAGTTCCTTCCATAATGCCTGTGTAATATGCGGTGTTATAGGAGCAAGTAAGCGCAATAAGATTGAGAAACCCTCTTTAACAAAGGCTTCTTTTGTGCCAGTCAGTCGATCCAATGCGTTTAATATTTTCATCGCAGCTGAGACCACCGTGTTGAATTGGTGTTTGTCCATATCAGCTTTCGCCTGCTTCAGCACGCTGTGGATTTCAAAGCGTGTGCTCTTTTCAAAATCCGGAGTATTCGCTGAGCCTTCACTATTTTTAAGCCTAACGCCGAAGTTCCACACCCTTTTCAGGAAGCGCGACGCACCTTCGACGCCCGAATCATTCCATTCCAATTGCTGCTCGGGCGGTGCGGCAAACATCATAAACAGGCGAGCGGTGTCCGCACCGTACTGGTCGATAATGGCCTGCGGATCGACACCGTTGTTTTTTGACTTCGACATTTTTTCAGTGCCGCCAATAATCACCGGCCTGCCATCGGCGCGCAGTGTTGCGCCTGTGGGTCTGCCTTTGGCATCTGTTACCACATCCACATCAGCTGGATTCAGCCAGAGTTTTTTGCCTACGGTATCTTCACGGTAGAAAGTGGGTGCGATAACCATGCCTTGGGTCAGCAGATTTGTAAACGGCTCATTGTATTTTTCAGACTGTTTTGCATCTGGGCCAAACACCCCCACATCCCGCATCAATTTATTAAAAAATCGAGCATACAACAAATGCAAAATCGCATGCTCAATGCCGCCGATGTACTGGTCTACCGGCAACCAGTGGCGCGCGCGTTCATCCACCAGGCCTGTGGTGCAACCCGGACTGGCATAGCGTGCGTAATACCAGGAAGACTCGACGAAGGTGTCCATGGTGTCGGTTTCGCGTTTAGCATTGCCACCGCATTTGGGGCAGGTGCATTCGTAGAACTCCGGCATCTTTGCCAGCGGAGAACCTGCTCCGGTGATGGTGACATTTTCCGGCAGCACGACAGGCAATTGGTCGTCAGGCACAGGCACATCACCACAGCTAGCACAGTGGATGATGGGGATAGGGCATCCCCAGTAGCGCTGGCGCGAAATGCCCCAGTCACGCAGGCGGAACTGAACCTTTTTTTCGCCCAGTTTTTCTGCGGCGAGATCGACGGCGATGGCATCGAAGGCCTGCTGGAAATTGAGTCCGTCATATTTGCCTGAGTTTACACATACGCCTTCTTTGCTAGCGTACCACTCTTGCCATTCTTCACTAGAGAAGAGGAAGAGGGTGTTTTTACCCTTGTCCCTTGCCCCTTGTCCCTTTTCTGTTGTCCCTTGCCCCTTGTCTTCATTTGCAGCAATAACTTGCTTGATAGGCAACCCATATTTCTGTGCAAATTCAAAATCGCGTTGATCGTGCGCGGGCACCGCCATCACCGCACCCTCGCCGTAGCCCATCAGCACGTAGTTGGCGACCCAGATAGGCAGCTTCTCTCCATTCAGTGGATGGGTCACAAACAAACCGGTATTCATGCCTTTCTTTTCCATCGTGGCCATGTCGGCCTCGGCGGTACCGCCGCGTTTGCATTCGGCGATAAAGGTAGCCAGTGCGGGGTCGCTGGCGGCTGCCTGAGTTGCCAGTGGGTGTTCAGCAGCCACCGCCACATAGGTCGCGCCCATCAGCGTGTCGGGACGGGTGGTGTAAACCTTGAGCGTTCCCGTCTTACCAATGCCTGCATCGTAGGGGAATTCAATATCGCAGCCGTAGCTCTTGCCTATCCAGTTGCGCTGCATGGTTTTGACCTGTTCCGGCCAGCCATCCAGTTTGTCGAGATCGCTCAGCAGCTCATCTGCGTACTGGGTGATACGAAAAAAATACATCGGAATTTTGCGCTTCTCTACCAAGGCGCCGGAACGCCAGCCGCGTCCGTCGATCACCTGCTCATTGGCCAGCACGGTGTTGTCGACCGGGTCCCAATTGACGCTGGAAGTTTTTTTGTAAATCAGCCCGCTTTCAAACAGGCGCGTAAACAGCCATTGCTCCCAGCGATAATATTCGGGTGTGCAAGTGGTCACTTCGCGCGACCAGTCTATCGCCAAGCCTAGGCTTTGCAGCTGCTTGCGCATGTAATCGATATTGGAATAAGTCCATTTTGCGGGCGGCACGTTGTTTGCCATCGCCGCATTTTCCGCAGGCAGGCCGAACGCATCCCAGCCCATAGGCTGCATCACGTTAAAACCCTTCATGCGGTGATAGCGAGCGAGTACATCGCCTATCGTATAGTTACGCACATGGCCCATGTGCAGCTTTCCGGAAGGATAGGGAAACATCGACAGGCAATAGTATTTCGGCTTGTCGGAGGTGTCGCTGGCGCGGAAGGCCTGACTGTTGTCCCAATGCTGCTGCGCAGCACTTTCGATTTCTTTAGGCGTGTAATTCTGTTGCATGGCGGATTGATAGTTAAACGTGACTGTTCAAGCGGCCATTATATACGGAGAGTGCAAGGAAATTTATGTCGTGATTAGCTTCAGAGCGCTATCGCAGGCAGGGCCTGCTCCTACGTTATGCTCTGCTTCGTATAGGACAAGAACCCTGCGGTGTCCTACAAAATCCAATTGCATAGGTAGAAGCAAGCCCTGCCCGCGATTGATGTTGAGAGTGGCCTATCGCAGCCGGTAGTCAGGCTGAATTAACGCGCAATTCATTGAGTAATAGAGAAATTCAGATTGTCGCAATTATAAAAATATACAATAACATCAATATGTTATGTAAATTCCATTATCTAAGTCAAACAGACTGCTAGCCAATGACCACGTCGAAAGTATAATCTTTATATTGTTCTGCATTATCTTTCCGCTAACACAAACTTACTCGAGTGCTTCGCGTTCGATTTCTTCCACTGTAACGTGGCGTACGTCACGCCCTTTAACCATGTAAACAACATATTCGGCCATATTTTGCGCATGGTCGCCAATGCGCTCAATGGCCTTGGCAATAAATAGAAGTTCCAGTGATGCTGAAATGGTGCGCGGGTCTTCCATCATGAAGGTGATCAGGTAACGCAAGAAGGCGCGAAACTCTTCATCGACCAGTTCATCTTGGCGGACCACCCGGGCGGCCGCAGCAACGTCCAGCCGTGCAAAGGCATCCAGCGCGTTGTGCAGCATGTTCAGCGCTAGTTCGGACGCATGCTTGATTTCGTGATAACGCGGCAGGATAAGGTTCTCTCGTTTGGACAGCAACAGCGCCATGCGCGAGATTTTTTGCGCTTCATCGCCGATACGTTCAAGATCGGTAATGGTTTTGATGACCGTCATGATCATGCGCAGATCGCCTGCGGCAGGCTGTCGGCGCACTAGGATATGATTGCAGCTTTCGTCGATTTCGACTTCCATCGCATTCACGCGATGATCGTCCTCGATCACGCGTTTCATCAGTGCCTCATCGCCTGTTGTTAGCGATTCAATCGCCAGTTTGATCTGGCTCTCCACCAGTCCACCCATTTGTAGCACGCGCGCTCTGACTGCTTCCAGTTCCGTATCAAATTGTCTTGATGTATGTTCGCTACTAACCATGTCTATTCCTTACTCAATATTTTAACTTACCTAATTCTACTCTTGCATTGTGTCATTTTTATTTCACGTGGCAATTTCCGGTGTATGGTTTACGCTAAAGCGTAATGGTCTGCACCCCGGTGGTGGTGCCGAGCAACAGCACATCGGCGCCACGTCTCGCAAACAGGCCATTAGTCACGACACCAGCCAATTGGTTCAGCGAGGTCTCCAGTTCCACCGGGTTCAATATTTGCATGCCATGCACATCCAGAATAAGGTTGCCGTTATCAGTGGTAAAACCTTCGCGCAGCTTGGGATGGCCGCCCAGTTTGACCAGCTCGCGTGCTACATAACTGCGTGCCATGGGGATGACTTCCACCGGCAGCGGGAATTTGCCGAGTACATCCACCAGCTTGCTGGCGTCGCACAGGCAAATAAATTTCTTGCTCGCCGCCGCAACGATTTTTTCGCGGGTCAACGCGCCGCCACCGCCCTTTATCATGTGCAGATGGCGGGTGATTTCATCGGCACCATCGACATACACCTGCAACTCGCCGGCATCGTTCAAGGACAGCACATCAATGCCATACCGCTTAAGGCGAAGGGCTGAAGCTTCAGAGCTGGCGACCGCGCCGCGAATTTTATGTTTGATTTTGGCCAGTTCATCAATAAAGAAATTTGCCGTGGAGCCGGTGCCCACACCCACGATGCAATCTTCGGGAACATATGCAATCGCAGCCTTCGCCACCGCGAGTTTCAAGTCATCTTGTGTCATGCTCATCATTACTCTCAATTCAGTATCTTTATTATTCAGCTAGCGATTATTGCAGGAATTGCTAATTTTAGGAACCATATATAGTCAAAAGCCATTATGATTGAGCTAATTTCCCAGAAAATACACAGGCTACATTTCATCTATGCAAAGTTATCTCAAACGTATTCTCACTGCCCGCGTCTATGATGTGGCTATCGAATCCCCGCTGGAGGCTGCCCCCAGCCTCTCCGCGCGCATCGGCAATCAGGTTTTACTAAAGCGCGAAGACATGCAGCCGGTGTTTTCATTCAAGCTGCGGGGTGCTTACAACAAAATGGCACAGCTTACGCCCGAGCAACTCAAACGTGGTGTCATCGCCGCGTCGGCCGGCAATCATGCGCAGGGCGTTGCTTTGTCTGCAAAAAAACTGGGCTGCAAAGCGATTATCGTCATGCCTGTAACGACCCCTCAGCTCAAGATCGAGGCGGTCAGGCATTTTGGCAAGGACGCGGTAAAAATCGTACTGCACGGCGACAGTTATAACGATGCCTATAACCATGCATTGCAGTTGCAGGAAAAACTGAAATTGAGCTTCGTTCATCCGTTTGATGATCCGGATGTCATTGCTGGGCAAGGTACGATAGGCATGGAGATTCTGCGCCAACATACCCAGCCGATAGAGGCTATTTTCTGTGCAGTTGGGGGAGGCGGATTGATTTCTGGAGTGGCCGCTTACGTCAAACAGATACGTCCAGAGGTCAAGGTGATCGGGGTGCAGACCACAGACTCGGATGCGATGTATCGCTCACTTAAGGCAAAAAAACGTGTGCAGTTAACCGATGTTGGGCTGTTCTCGGACGGCACGGCAGTCAAGTTGGTTGGAGAAGAGACCTTCCGCATCTGTAAAAAATATGTGGACGAAATCATTCTGGTCAATACCGACGAGGTGTGTGCGGCGATCAAGGATGTATTTCAGGACACCCGCTCTATTCTGGAACCGGCGGGTGCACTAGCTATCGCCGGCGCCAAGTTGTATGCGGCGCGCGAAAAACTCAAAGACAAAACGCTGGTGACTGTGCTGAGCGGCGCCAACATGAATTTCGACCGCTTGCACTTTGTCGCTGAACGCGCCGAGATAGGTGAACAGCGTGAATCCATCCTGGCGGTAACAATCCCAGAGACACCGGGCAGCTTCCGTAAATTCTGCTCGTTGCTGGGCAGCCGCAACATCACCGAATTCAATTATCGTTATGCGGACCCGAAGGTGGCGCAGATTTTTGTGGGGATACAGGTACGCGACCCCGCAGAAACCAGCAAACTCATCGCCAACCTAAAAAAGAACAAGTTGCCCGCACTGGACTTGACCGACAATGAGTTGGCCAAGCTGCACCTGCGCCATCTGGTGGGTGGCCGCGCCCCCGAAGTGTCTGACGAGATCATGTACCGTTTTGAATTTCCCGAGCGTCCGGGCGCGCTGATGAACTTCCTTAACAGCATGAACCATAGCTGGAATATCAGCCTGTTCCATTACCGCAACCATGGCGCGGATTATGGCCGTGTGCTGGTAGGCATGCAGGTTCCGCGTCACGACAAAAAAGCGCTGCAGAATTTCCTCGATCAATTGGGGTATCGCTATTGGGATGAAAGCGATAATCCGGCTTATAAATTATTTTTGGTTTGAACTCGTCACTAAGGTGACTGCAAGAGTGTCGTGAATTCAGTAAATATTAATAAGTAGGAAATGTTATGTCGCATCCAACACCTTGCACTCCGCCTACTCTCCCGGTCACTGATCTCGACTGGCGGCGTTTATTGCCTTTGGTGGGCAAAGCTAATGCCGCGCTAGCCAGGTATGACGGCATGTTGCAGGCATTGCCCAATCCTGCCGTGCTGCTTTCCCCGATTACGGCGAATGAAGCAGTATTGTCGTCACGGATAGAAGGCACGCAAGCCACATTGGAAGAAGTGTTGCAACAGGATGCAGGTATTGAGCAGGCACAATCGCGCCACGCGGACATTGAGGAGATTTCCAATTACCGTGCAGCGATGCGGGATTCCGAACAAGCATTAGTACATCGGCCACTTTCCTTGTCGCTGATCAAGGGGGTGCATCAGCGCTTGATGCAGGGCGTGCGTGGCTCCGATAAAACACCCGGTGAGTTTCGCATTGATCAAAACTGGATAGGCAGCAATGGTTCACGCTTGGAACAAGCGCGTTTTATACCTCCCAATCCTTTGGTGTTGCCACAGGCTCTCGATGTGTGGGCGAGTTATCTGGCTTCCGAGGATGAAGACCCTGTGTTACAGGTGGCGATTGCGCACGCACAGTTCGAGATTTTGCACCCGTTCAAAGACGGCAATGGCCGTATTGGTCGCATGTTGATTCCGCTGTTGCTGTTTCAGCGCAAGACTTTGTCACGCCCAATGTTCTATTTGTCTGAATATTTGGAATCCCATCGCGACCAATATTATGATGGCCTTTTGGCAATCACCAACGATAGCAACTGGCAAGGTTGGATTGAGTTTTTTTTGGGGGCTATCGTGTTACAAGCGGATGCCAATCTTGCCAAGACCAAACAAATTCTTGAGTTGTACGATACTTTGAAGCTACGCTTTATCGAATCAACTCACTCACAGTTTGCTATTCCCGCGCTGGATGCGTTTTTTATGCGGCCAATTCTGAATGCGACCGACTTTGCCAAACATTCAAACATTGAAAACCGCGTAACCGCCAATGGCATTCTCAAAAAACTTCAGCAAGAAAAATTAATTCTCAGACTTCGCGAATCAGCCGGAGCCACCCCTGCGGTCTTTGCTTTGCCAGATTTGATCAATATCGCAGAAGGTCGGCATGTGGTGTAAAAATGGTAATTATTTTGTGTTAACTCCACCATCGGGAAATGCATTAGCGTTAAGTATAAATTACTTTGCTTTACACAAATTCATTAGCGTTAAGTCTGCGTTACACAGCGCCCAAGCCCATGCTATACTTAAAACATTATTAAAATCAACCACATTTGAAACCGCGATCATTTTGCCGGCGCCGTCAAAATGATCGCCCGAACAAGAAAAATAGCCATCTACAAAACCATTTTGCCGACGCCGGCAAAATAGTCAGGTAGATTTACAGAATATGCCTACACTTAACTCGATCGGCAAACAAGCCGTGCGCCGCCGGAGCCTGACATGCCCTTAAGCTGGAACGAAATCCGCAGCCGTGCGCTGGAATTTTCCAAACGCTGGGAAAACGAAACCTCGGAAGACGCCGAAGCAAAGCCGTTCTGGATCGAATTCCTTAACATCTACGGCATAGACCGCAAGCGCGTCGCCGGCTTCGAAGAGCCGGTCAAGAAACTCGGCGACAAACAGGGCTACATCGACCTGTTCTGGAAAGGCGTGCTGCTGGTCGAACACAAATCACGCGGCAAGAATCTGGACAAAGCCTACACGCAGGCGCTGGACTATTTTCCCGGCATTAAGGAACGCGACCTGCCGAAATACGTGCTGGTATCCGACTTTGAGCGCTTCCGATTGTACGATCTCGAAGAACACACCCAGCACGAATTCAAACTGTGCGACCTGCACAAACACATCAAGCATTTCGCCTTCATCGCTGGCTACCGCACGCAAACCATCGCGCCGCAAAACCCGGTCAACATCAAAGCCGCCGAGCGTATGGGCAAGCTGCACGACGCGCTCAAGGCGGCAGGGTATGAAGGCCACCCGCTCGAAGTGCTGCTGGTGCGGCTGCTGTTCTGCCTGTTCGCCGATGATACCGGCATCTTCCAGCCCGCCAGCGCCTTACGCACCTGGATAGAAGAGCGCACCGCAGAGGATGGCTCTGATCTCGGGCCGCAACTCGCGCAACTGTTCCAGATACTCAACACGCCGGAAAACCGCCGCGCCAAAACGCTGGACGAACAGATCGCGGCCTTCCCCTACATCAACGGCAAGCTGTTCGAGGAAATGCTGCCCATCGCCTCGTTCAACCTCGCCATGCGCGAAGCGCTGCTCGACTGTTGCGCGCTGGACTGGAGCGCGATCTCACCTGCCATCTTCGGCGCGCTATTCCAGAGCATTATGGACGCCAAGGCGCGACGCAACATCGGCGCGCACTACACCAGCGAAGAAAACATCCTCAAGCTCATCCAACCGCTGTTTCTCGACGAATTGTGGGCAGAATTCGGCCGGGTGAAAAGCAACAAAAACAAACTGTTCGAGTTTCACAAAAAACTGCGCACCCTCACCTTCTTCGACCCCGCCTGCGGCTGCGGGAACTTTCTGGTAATCGCTTACCGCGAGCTGCGCAAGCTGGAACTGGATGTACTGCGCGCCGTGCACCAAGGCCCCGGCTCGCGTTTCCTCGATATCCACCAGCAAATCAGCGTGGATGTGGACCAGTTCTACGGCATTGAGATCGAAGAGTTTCCGGCGCAGATCGCGCAGGTCGCCCTGTGGCTGATGGATCACCAGATGAACGTGCGCGTGTCGGAAGAGTTCGGCATGTACTTCGCGCGCATTCCGCTCACGACCTCGCCACACATCGTCAACGGCAACGCGCTCACGCTGGACTGGAACGACGTGCTGCCGGCGGAAAAGGCGAACTATGTGTTTGGTAATCCGCCGTTCATTGGAGCTAAATTGCAAAGCAAGGAACAGCAAGCTGATGCCGCAGTAGTCTTTGCTGGTATAGCCAGTGCAGGCTTACTTGATTACGTTGCCGCGTGGTATGTGAAGGCAGCGCGTTACATGACAGAAATCCCCCTCATTCCCCCTTTTGCAAAGTGGGAGGCGGGACAGATTCCCCACTTTGAAAAAGGGGGGCTAGGGGGGATTTGCTGCGCCTTCGTCTCCACCAACAGCATCACCCAAGGCGAGCAGGTTGCCATCCTATGGAGCAAACTTCTTTCACAAGGCATGCACATCCACTTCGCCCACCGCACTTTCCAATGGAGCAACGAAGCGCGCGGCATGGCGGCGGTGCATTGTGTCATCATCGGTTTCGGTGCATTCGACGTGGAGAAAAAAACCATCTACGCATATGAAGATATTCGTGGTGAGCCGCACGCCATTGCGGCACACAACATAAATCCATACTTGGTGGATGCACCTGTGGTGCTGATCGAAAAACGCAGCAAGCCTATAGGTAATGCACCTGAAATGACCAAGGGTAGCCAACCCAGCGACGGTGGATATTTATTGTTGAGCGATGATGAGAAACGAACGTTATTGCAGGCCGAACCACAGGCAAAAAAATGGATACGCCCGTTCCTGGGTGCGGAGGAATTTATTAACAATATTCCCCGCTGGTGTTTATGGTTAGTTGGCATAGCTCCCAACGAGTTGCGTGCTATGCCATATGTATTACAGCGAGTTGAAGAAGTGAAGAAAGTACGTCTTGCCAGCAGTTACGCCTGTTCGATTGGCAGCGTTGATCGCCCAACTGAATTTGAGCGCATCCGACAAACCGACCAGCCGTACCTACTTATTCCTCGTGTCTCATCTGAGAGTCGCAGATTCATTCCAATTGGCTTCCTAGACGCAAACGTAATTTGTAGCGACGCCAATTTCATGCTTCCCAACGCAACACTTTATCACTTCGGCATACTCTCTAGCACCATGCACAATGCATGGATGCGCACGGTGTGTGGTCGGCTAAAAAGCGATTACCGCTATTCCAATACCATCGTCTATAACAACTTCCCGTGGCCGGATGTGGGATCGCGGGCGAGCTCCGCTCCCCTCGCTCCGCTCCCCTCGCTTCGCTCTCCCCGCATGCGGACGGGACGTCCGCGATCCCAATTGAAGCCGCTGCCCAAGCCGTGCTGGATGCCCGCGCCCAATTCCCACAAAGCACCCTCGCCGATCTCTATGACCAGCTCACCATGCCGCCCGTACTGGTCAAAGCCCACCAAGCCCTCGACCGCACTGTGGATGCCTGCTACCGCAAAGCCGCCTTCACCAGCGACGCGCAGCGGGTGGAGTTTTTGTTCGAGCGCTACCAGCAACTCACCAGTTTGCTGCCGCCGCAAAAGCCTACAAAGGCAAGGAAGAAAAAAACATGATTTGGCAGATTTACCGCGACGTAACTGCCGAGATACTGGAAGATAAGGGTAAATTGGCAACTTCAGTGCTTATGGGAGCCTGCTCATGAATCCTCAGGCTATGAAGCAGACCCTAAGACAAAGTATAATCGCCGCCCGCCAGAATGTGGCAGCAGCGGATCGGGCGGCATTCAGTCGCGCCATTACGGCACGGCTGATCGCGCTGGCGGCTTATCAGAGCGCCTCTGCCGTGCTCGGCTATATGAGTTTTGGTGCAGAGTTTTCAACAATGGCATGGGTGCAGCAGGCATTGCAGGACGGCAAGCAGGTTTTACTGCCTAGAGTGAATAGCGTTACAAAACAACTTGAGTTGTTTCAGGTTGCCGATTTGCGGCGGGACCTTGCTCCGGGTAAATGGGACATTCCAGAACCTCTGCCGGAGCGTTGTCGCAGGGTGGATACGCTGGAAGTCGTGGATTTCATCCTTTTGCCGGGGGTGGCATTTGCTCGCGATGGCTCACGATTGGGTTATGGTGGTGGTTTTTACGACAAATTGCTGGCGCGTATGGATAGGGAAGGGAAGGTCAGGCAAGGAAATCCGGCATTGGTTGCAGCAGCCTTCTCCATGCAGCTGGTAAATGATATTCCACAGGAAGCGACTGACCGCAAAGTAGAATGGTTGCTGACCGAAAATGAAGTGATAGTCTGCGGTAGCGAATGAGCGCATTCGTTCAGTTAGCTGCTAGTCGGACTTAGACGTGCGTATTAATGTAACATATTGATTATATTGAATATTTTATTCAGCGCAGCAATCCGGATTTCATTGCAAATCAATGAGTTGCGGGTTAAGTCCGACACCCCGCAGGGGTTCTTGTCCTATGCGAAGCAGAGCGTAGTGTAGTGCGTCAAACAGATTGCATCTTATGGGCATCTCTAGAAATGCCGTCGTCCCCGCGAAGGCGGGGAACCAGATGCTTGATTAGACTGGATTCCCGCCTTCGCGGGAATGACGAAATGTAAGTTTTTAGAGGTAGCCATAAGTTGCATTATTTATGACGCACTACACTAGGTAATTAATATAAATAGTGCGTTCATTCGCACATATTGGATAGAGAGTAGAGATATGGAAAATTTGCCAGATTATGATCCGCAGGAAACTAAGGAGTGGCTGGATGCGCTCGAATCTGTGCTGGATAACGAAGGTGCAGAGCGTGCACAGTACCTGATTGCCCAGTTGATCATCAAGGCACGTGAGGCGGGTAGCGATGTTCCCTTCAGCGCCACGACCCCTTATCTCAACACCATTGCGCTCGACAAAGAAGAGCGCTCCAGTGGCAATCATGAACTCGAACACCGTCTGCGCGCATTGATGCGCTGGAATGCGATGGCGATCGTGTTGAATGCGAACAAAGATTCCTCCGAACTGGGCGGCCATATTGCCAGCTTCGCTTCTGCCGCCACTTTGTATGACGTGGGCTTTAATCATTTTTTCCATGGCAAGACCGACACGCACGGTGGTGATTTGATTTATGTGCAGGGTCACTCCTCTCCTGGTGTATATGCACGTGCCTATATGGAAGGTCGCATCACTGAAGAACAATTGTATAAATTCCGCCAGGAAGTAGATGGTGGCGGTTTGTCTTCTTACCCGCACCCGTGGTTGATGCCGGATTTCTGGCAGTTCCCTACGGTATCAATGGGCTTGGGCCCGTTGATGGCGATTTATCAGGCGCGCTTTATGCGTTACCTGCAATACCGCGATTTGGCGCAAACAGACGGCCGTAAAGTATGGGCTTATCTGGGTGACGGGGAAACGGACGAGCCAGAATCTCTGGGCGCCATTTCCATGGCTGGCCGCGAAAAGTTGGATAACCTAATTTTTGTGATTAACTGTAACTTGCAGCGTCTGGACGGCCCGGTGCGCGGCAACGGTAAAATCATTCAGGAACTCGAGGGTGTCTTCCGCGGTGCAGGCTGGAACGTGATCAAGGTTATTTGGGGTGGTCAGTGGGACAGGTTGTTGGCCAAAGATAAAACCGGCTTGTTGTTGAAGCGCATGGAAGAGGTGGTCGACGGTGAATACCAGACTTATAAATCCAAAGATGGTGCATATGTGCGCCAGCACTTTTTCGGCAAATATCCGGAATTGTCAGCACTAGTTGCCGATATGTCGGACGACGAGATATGGCATTTGAATCGCGGCGGTCACGATACACATAAAGTATTTGCAGCGTACACGGCGGCCTCCAAGCACAAGGGGCAACCTACCGTTATTCTAGCCAAGACCGTTAAGGGTTACGGCATGGGTGAGGCGGGCGAAGGACAGAATATTACGCACCAGCAGAAGAAGGTCGATATTGATGCGCTGCGTCATTTCCGCGATCGTTTCAATATTCCGGTGACGGATGAGCAGCTGCCTAATTTACCGTTTGTGCGTCCTGCGGAAGACAGCCAGGAAATGAAATATCTGCGCGAACGGATGGCCGCGATGGGCACAATCTCGCGCAAACCGGTTACGCAAGCTTTGCAAATTCCGCCTCTGGCAGCGTTTGAGGTGTTACTGAAAAGCACCGAGGCACGCGAAATATCCACCACCATGGCGTTCGTGCGTATGCTCGGCATACTGGTGAAAGATAAAAATATCGGCAAGCAAATCGTGCCGATTGTGCCGGACGAGTCGCGCACCTTTGGTATGGAAGGGCTGTTCCGTCAACTGGGTATTTTCTCTCAGGTTGGTCAGCTGTACACACCGCAAGATGCCGATCAGCTGATGTTTTACAAAGAACACCAGACCGGTCAGATTTTACAGGAAGGCATTAACGAAGCCGGCGGTATGTGCGACTGGATCGCGTCGGCGACGTCGTATGCCAACCACGGCGTGGCGACTATCCCGTTCTTTATTTACTACTCCATGTTTGGTTTCCAGCGTATCGGCGATTTGTGCTGGGCGGCGGGCGACATGCGCGCGCGCGGTTTCTTGATCGGTGGTACAGCGGGTCGTACTACGTTGAATGGCGAAGGGCTGCAACATCAGGACGGCCATAGCCATCTGGTGGCAGCGACCATCCCTAACTGTGTCTCTTATGATCCAACCTTTGCTTACGAGCTGGCCGTGATCGTGCAGGACGGTATGCGCCGCATGTATCAAGAGCAGGAAGATGTGTATTACTACGTTACCGTGATGAACGAAAACTATACCCATCCGGCGATGCCGAAAGGTGCTGAGGCAGGCATCATCAAGGGTATGTATTTGTTCAGTGAAGGAGCTAAGGGGCAAGGGACAAGGGGCAAGGGACAAGGGGAAAAACCTACAGTGCAATTGCTGGGCAGTGGCACCATCCTGCGTGAATCGATTGCAGCGGCAGAAATGCTAGAGAAAGACTTTGGCGTGACGGCTGATATCTGGAGCGTCACCAGCTTCAACGAATTGCGTCGTGATGGTCTGGATGCGGAGCGTTGGAACATGATGCATCCTGAAGCCAAGCCGCGCATCAGCTTTGTTGAAGAATGTCTGGGCACGCGCAGCGGTCCGGTAATTGCTTCTACCGACTATATGAAATCCTATGCCGATCAGATACGCGGCTTCCTGCCCAAGCGTTTTAAGGTGCTGGGCACGGATGGTTTTGGTCGTTCCGATACACGCAAGAAACTGCGCGGCTTCTTTGAAGTTGACCGCAATTACATCACTGTGGCCGCACTCAAGGCGCTGGCCGAGGAAGGTACGATAGCCGCGACCGAAGTCACCCGCGCTATCAAGCTGTACAAACTCAATCCGGACAAACCGAATCCGACTACCGTTTAAGCGGCGAGGAGAAAAATATGGCAGAAATGAAACAAGTATTGGTACCCGATATCGGCAATTACAAAGACGTACCGGTGATCGAGGTGTTGGTAAAGGTGGGTGAGTCAGTCAAGGCCGAGCAATCGTTGGTCACGCTGGAAACCGACAAGGCAACGATGGATGTACCTGCACCGTTTGATGGCCTTATTAAGGAAATCAAGATCAAAGTGGGCGATAACGTATCCGAAGGCAGCGTGATCTTTGTAATGGAAGCCACGGGTGCAGCGGCTGCCAAAGTTGCTCCAGTCGCAGCGGTAGCGGTAGTCACAGTCGCAACACCAAACCTCTCCCCAGCCCTCCCCTTACACCCGCAAGGAGTACGCCGGGTGGTGCCCCTCAGCGACGCTTCGACCCCCTCTCTGACAGGGGCGGGAGCGACGTTACCTCCCCTGGCTAGGGGAGGCCAGGAGGGGTTTAACGCTGGCAAGGCTCACGCCAGTCCCTCCGTGCGCAGCTTTGCACGGGAACTCGGTGTAGACCTAACCCTGGTAAAAGGCACTGCCCCCAAAGGCCGCATCAACAAAGACGACGTGCAAAATTTTGTGAAGTCTGCCTTGTCGCAACCTCGCGGTGCGGCTGGCGGCAGCGGGCTGAGTGTATTGGCAATGCCGGTAATCGACTTCGCCAAGTTCGGCGCAATCGAAACGCAGCCCTTGTCACGCATCAAGAAAATCTCCGGTGCCAACTTGCATCGCAACTGGGTCACGATTCCGCATGTCACCCAGTTTGACGAAGCCGACATTAGCGAGATGGAAATTTTTCGCAAGGAGATCGGCGTCGAGTATGTCAAGCAGAATATCAAGATAACGCCCTTGGCATTTATGCTCAAAGCTGTGGTTACCGCATTGCAGAAATTCCCCGATTTCAATGCGTCGCTCGATGCCAGCGGTGAAAATTTGGTGCTTAAAAAATACTTCCATATCGGTGTGGCGGTGGATACGCCGAATGGCTTGATGGTGCCCGTGCTGCGCGATGTGGATCAAAAAGGCATTGTGCAGTTGGCCAAAGAGCTGGGCGAAATCAGTGCCAAGGCACGCGATTTGAAGATTACTGCTGCCGATATGCAGGGCGGCTGTTTCACCATCTCCAGTCTTGGTGGTATTGGCGGCACTGCGTTTACGCCGATTATCAATGCGCCGGAAGTGGCGATACTGGGCGTGTCCAAGGCGAACATGAAACCGGTGTATCAGGATGGCGAATTTGTGCCGCGCCTGATGCTGCCGCTGTCGCTGTCGTATGACCACCGTGTGATCGACGGCGCATCAGCTGCACGATTTACCCAGTATCTTGCGCAAGTGCTGACTGATACACGTCGACTGGCGCTTTAATTGATAAGCACCAATTGAACCGGCTCTCTAATTGATAAATAAGGCACCCATCGGCATCCTGGGCGGCACCTTTGACCCGATACATCACGGTCATCTGCGCCTGGCGCAAGAAGCACTTGAACAATGCCGGTTGAGTGCGGTGAGATTCATACCCAGCGGCATACCACCGCACCGCGCAGCTCCTCTGGCTACAGCAGAGCAGCGTTTGCGGATGGTGCGACTGGCGACAAATGGCCAACCATGTTTTGAACTGGACGAGCGTGAAGTGCATCGTACCGACAAGTGTTACAGCGTCGATACCTTCAGCGCATTGCGTGCGGAGCTGGGTGCAGAACAACCGTTGTGTCTGCTGCTGGGCAGCGATGCGTTTTTGCAATTGCATACCTGGCATCAGTGGCAGCGTCTGTTTGAGCTGACGCATATTGTGGTGATGCAGCGCCCGGGTCGTCCGCTGGGTAATGCAATGGCGCAGGTAGATGCAGCGTTGCGCCAGCAATATCAAACTCGACTGGCACCTTCATCACAGTTGTTGCATGAATCAGCCAGCGGCCTCATAGTGGTGCTGGACATGCCGCAACTGGATATTTCCGCAACCGATATACGCTGCCGTGCGGCGCAGAATAAAAACCTGAGCTACCTGCTTCCCGATACAGTTGCACATTACATACACATTAATAAGATATATAAAACATGCTAACGTTAAAAGAAAAAACAGACGCCATCGTCGCGGCGCTGGAAGACATTAAAGGCAACGACATCGTTGTGATCGACACCAGCAAAAAAAGTACGCTGTTTGATCGCATGATCATTGCGAGTGCCAACTCCAATCGCCAAACCCGCGCGTTGGCACACAATGTGGTGAAAAAAATGGTAGAACTCGGAGTCACCGTCTATAGCACCGAAGGTGAAAAGAGCGGCGAATGGGTGTTGATCGACTTGGGCGAAGTGCTGGTGCACGTGATGCAACCAGGTGTGCGCGCCTATTACAGCCTGGAAGAGTTGTGGAACAAACATCCCACGCCAGTTGCCAAGCCCTGATTTTAATTGTAGGAGCGGCTGTTAGCCGCGAACAAAAATCAATCGCGGCTAACAGCCGCTCCTAGATAGCGTAAAACAGTGCGCGAATGCTGCCATTTTCGAATATATTCCAGACATGAAACTCCTAATCCTGGCAGTCGGTCACAAAATGCCATCATGGATTAGCGACGGTTTCAACGAATACAGCAAGCGCATGCCGCGTGAAGCGAAAATCGAGTTAATCGAAATTAAACCCGAGCCGCGCACCACCGGCAAGAGCGTCCCCCAAATCATGGAGGCTGAAGCGCAACGTATACGCGCCGCATTGCCTAATGATGTATTCCGCATCGTGCTGGATGAACGCGGCACTCACCTTACCACCAGGCAACTTACCCAACAAATGAAGGACTGGCTGGGTGGCGGGCGCGATGTGGCCTTCATCATCGGTGGTGCAGATGGCCTGCATGAATCCATCCGCAGCAGCGCCAACCTGCTGCTTGCCTTGTCCGCGATGGTGTTGCCGCACGGCATGGTGCGTGTGCTGCTGGCGGAGCAACTATATAGGGCGCACAGCCTGCTGCATAACCATCCGTATCATCGCGAGTAAAGTCAGGTAGCCATCGCGGCTTGTACACTGGGTCTATTGTTCATTTGTGAGAACCATTTGGAGAGGTTGGTATGAGTGCCACGCCAATCACGTTCCACTTGTCGCAGATCGAGGTAGACCAGTGCGCTCACCAGTGCCAGATCAGCCAGCGTAATTGCGCTTCCTTCGCACCATTCTCGATCACCCAGTTGCTCGGCGGCGTAGGCTAGTGCACGGGTGATGGCGGTGTTGTGCAGGGCGATGGTGTTTGCATCCTGCTTGTCGGCCGGGCGGATACTTTCCATGCGCACCACCACGGCAGAATCCATGATGCCGTCGGCCAGTGCTTCCCAGCGTCTTACACGCATGCGTTCCAGCGCATTGTCGCGCGGTATCAGGATGGGGGTGTCATTCAGCGTATCGACATATTCGGCAATCACGCTTGAATCAAACACACAAGTTTCACTGTCGATAATCAACGCAGGAACGCGCCCCAATGGGTTAACACTGGAAACTTGACTGCCCGGCTCATTGGGCGGGCCGATGATATAGGTGTGCGGGATATTTTTTTCAAGCAGCAGCAGACGTACTTTGCGTACATAGGGACTGGTATTGGTTCCGAGTAACTTCATAGCGCATCTCCTGTATGGATATTGGTCTGCAAGTTTTACCAGCGCAGTTTGCGCCAGCCCGCTTGTTGTGTCGGATTCAAAAATGTCCACGCAACAAAACGGCTTTGTTTATGCCCCTGACTCATGGCGATGGTTTGTTGCTCCTTTACCCCAGCCTGTTTCAGTGCTGCGTAGATGCTAGGCAGACTGGCTGATTTCGAAACCAGCGTGGTAAACCAGAAGCAGTGCGTAGAGACCTGCTTGCTTTCACTGATCATGCGCTGGATAAATCCTTCCTCGCCACCAGCGCACCACAGTTCTGCATCCTGCCCGCCGAAATTCAAGCTTGGATTAGTTTCGGTTTTTGTATCATGCTTGCACAGATTTTTCCATTTGCGTTGCGTGCCCGCACTCGCGTCAGCCTGAGAGGCATGAAAAGGCGGATTGCACAGGGTCAGGTCAAACCACTCATCATCGCGGATGATATTCTCGAAAATGGCGTCAGGGGAGGGTTGCAAACGCAGCGTGACTTGCTGTGCCAGCCCAGGGTTGGCAGCCAGAACTTTTTTTACATTGGCGATAGAGCAGGTATTGATATCGCTTGCAACGAAACGCCAGCCATATTCGCTATGACCGATCAGTGGATAAATGCAATTCGCGCCAGTGCCGATGTCCAGCACTTGAATAGACTTTCCTTTGGGGATGACACCATTGTTGCAGGTGGCTAGCAGGTCGGCCAGGTAATGAATGTAATCGGCACGACCAGGCACTGGTGGACAAAGACTCTGCGGCGGAATATCCCAGCCTTGAATGCCGTAATTGTTTGTAAGTAATGCGCGATTCAGCGCTTTCACCGCAGCCGGGTCGGCAAAATCAATACTCTGATCACCATACGCATTCACGTGGACAAAATTGCCCAACGCCGCATCCGCTTGTATCAGGCGTGGAAAATCATAGCGGCCCTGATGACGATTGCGCGGATGCAGAGGCAGGGTCGCACGTAGTGCGGGAACCCAACAGCGTACCCCTTGCGGGTGTAATTTGCTTGTCAGCTCCGATGATTCGGCAGTATGGGGTTTGTGGCTTTTGGTTCGCATAAATCTGGATGGCTAGGGTTACGATTAAAACAAATGGAAGTGTAAAACATAAACCAGTATTACCAATAAATTTATTTTTATGAAAATATCTTTTCCCAAGAAGCGATTAGCGTAGCCTGATTTATTTTTATAGGTTCCTTATGTGAACAGTATTGGGCCTAGCCGGAGCTTTCGTGGAACGCATAGAAGGCAGTTCTTCCGGTGTGGTAGGATTGCCTCTGTACGAAACTGCAGAACTATTACAGGGTACTTCTAAAAATCCAAACTTCATCGTGATACTGCGTTGCTCAGAAATTTTTATCGCTTACATATAATATATATGCTGCGCTCAAAAATTTCATCGCGCCTTGTCTCACTTAGAATTTTGGATTTTTAGAGCACCCTACAATCTTTTGGATACGGGGCACTATGAGCGATGAGATTTTGATTAACGTAACACCGCAGGAAACACGCGTAGCAGTGATACAACAGGGTGTGGTGCAAGAGTTATATATCGAGCGCGGCACCAATACCAGTATGGTGAGTAACATGTATGTCGGCCGTGTCAAGCGGGTGCTGCCCGGCATGCAATCCGCCTTTATCGATATCGGTCTGGAGCGCTCTGCCTTTCTGCATGTGGCAGATATCTGGGAGAGCCGCAACAACAATGGCGATGCGCTCAAGCCCATCGAAAAAACGCTATTCGAGGGGCAGAGTTTGCTGGTGCAGGTGATCAAAGACCCGATCGGCACCAAGGGGGCAAGACTCTCCACGCAAATCAGCATTGCCGGTAGGCTGCTGGTTTATCTGCCGCAGGAAGACAATATCGGGGTATCTCAACGTATAGAGAATGACGCAGATCGCAGGATGTTGCGGGAAAAACTGCAAAGTTTGATACCGCCTGATCACCATGGTGGTTACATCATTCGCACCCTGGCGGAAGATGCGACGGATGAACAGTTTTCATCTGATATTGCCTATCTGGATAAGCTATGGAAAAGCCTGCAACAGAAGGCCAAAGGACTGAGCAACCCGGTGCTGTTGTATCAGGGACTGGATCTCAGCTTGCGGGTGCTGCGTGATTTTATCGATGCCGACACCACGCGTGTACTGATCGATTCGCGCGAGACACATTACCGCATGAATGCTTTCGCGCAGGACTACATCGATTCTTCTATCGACAAGCTGGAGCATTACGCAGGCCAACGCCCCTTGTTTGATCTGTATGGTGTTGAAGAAGAAATTGAAAAGGCATTGACACGCCGTGTGGATTTAAAATCAGGCGGCTACCTGATTTTTGACCAGACCGAAGCGCTGACCACAGTGGACGTGAATACCGGCGGCTTTGTCGGCGGCAGAAATTTTGACGACACCATATTCAAAACCAATTTGGAAGCCGCACAAGTCATCGCGCGCCAGCTACGCTTGCGCAATTTGGGTGGCATAATAATCTGCGACTTCATTGATATGGATAGCAACGAACATCGTAATGCGGTGTTGGATGAGTTCAAAAAAGCCCTGTCCAATGATCACACACGCATCACCGTAAATGGCTTCTCATCCTTGGGTCTGGTGGAAATGACGCGCAAACGCACAAGGGAGAGCCTGGCGCATGTGCTGTGCGAACCCTGCCCCACCTGCCAGGGACGCGGCGAAGTAAAAACTGCGCAGACCGTGTGCTACCAGATACTGCGTGAAATCGTGCGTGAAGCGCGTCAGTTCAATGCACGTGAATACCGCATTTTGGCATCGCAACTGGTGATCGATATGTTCCTGGATGAAGAAGCGCAAGGGCTTGCGCAACTTTCTGACTTTATAGGAAAGCCAGTGTCGCTGCAGGTGGAGACCCTCTACAATCAGGAACAGTATGATGTGATTCTGATGTGATAGCTGAAGGTGAATGTCGTCACTCAGAATTATTTGCTAGCAGCCGTTCGGACTTAGACAGGGATAATAATGTAACATATTGATTATATTTAATATTTTACAAATTCTGTGTCACCGTTAAAGGTGCTTAGCCTTTAATATTCAACCCACACAGGTGGTCAATTTAAACCCAGCGCCAACACTCTATCCATCTTACCCAATATGCCTGAGTAAACTTATCCTTGCAATTAATGGAACGAATATCCATAATTGCAAACATGATTACTCGCCGTTTATCTTCCCGTCTTGCCGAAGCTTTGGCGCACTCTCCCGCAGTGGTGTTGCTTGGTCCGCGCCAAGTGGGCAAGACTACACTCGCATTGGCGGCGAGTGAAACACACGAAGCGCTTTATCTTGACCTTGAGTCCGAGCAAGATCGCGCCAAACTTGCTCAGCCGGAACTTTATCTCGCCGACCACCAAGACAAGCTCGTCATTCTTGATGAAGTGCATCGTGCGCCGGGGTTGTTCCCGGTCTTGCGCGGTCTAATTGATAAAGCACGTCGTGCCAAACGCAACAGCGGGCAATATTTGCTGCTGGGTTCTGCCTCGCTTGAATTGCTCAAACAATCCGGTGAAACGTTGGCGGGGCGAGTTTCTTATCTGGAGCTTGCACCGCTGAATGTGCTGGAAACGCAATCCGTGCCAATTGACACGCTGTGGGTGCGCGGCGGATTTCCTGAAAGTTTTCTTGCATCCAGCGCGGCGCGCAGTTTGCGCTGGCGGCAAGACTTTATCCGTACCTATTTGGAGCGTGACATCCCCCAATTTGGCCCGCGCATTGCGGCAGAAATGTTGCGGCGCTTCTGGGGAATGTTGGCCCATCATCAGGGCGGAATGCTTAACACAGCGCAGTTCGCGCGCAACTTGGGTGTGGACGTAAAAACCGCAGGCAGCTACCTCGACTTGCTGGTCGATTTGTTGCTGGTGCGCAGATTGATGCCGTGGCACGCGAACCTTGGCAAACGCCTAGTAAAAATGCCCAAGGTCTATGTGCGAGACAGTGGCTTGGTTCACGCTCTGCTCAATATTCCCGATAAAGAAACGCTGCTCTCGCATCCCGTGGTCGGGCAAAGCTGGGAATGTTTCGCCATTGAAAATTTATTGGTCTGCGCGCCCGAGCAAGTGCAGGGCTATTACTACCGCACCAGCGGCGGCGCGGAAATCGATTTATTGCTGTCGTGGCCGGATGGCAGCCTATGGGCAATTGAAATCAAACGCAGCCTAACGCCAAAAGTGGAACGAGGTTTTCATTCGGCTTGCGCCGACCTTAAGCCGGTACGAAAATTCGTGGTGTATCCCGGTGCAGAACGCTACCGAATCGCAGAGGACATTGAGGCGATTCCATTGCTGATGTTGGCAAAGGAATTGGAGCGACTATAAGATGTTGAAAAATCGGCGTAAGGGAAGTGCCCATCCAG
>JBCKTZ010000013.1:0-27646 GCA_038925245.1 Gallionellaceae bacterium | reverse complement strand
CGGCTTGGGTAACCCGGGGCGAGAGTATGCAGAGACGCGACACAATGCCGGATTTTGGTGGGTGGACGAGTTTGCGCGTGCGCATAATTTTACTTTCAAGGCGGAGAGCAAGTTTCACGGCTTGGCCGCACGCGGTGTAATGCATGCTCACGAACTGTTCCTGCTCAAGCCGCAGACATTCATGAATGTGAGTGGTCGCGCGGTGGGTGCACTGGCGCAGTTTTACAAAATCGAAGCTACGCAAATGCTGGTGGTGCATGATGAGCTTGACTTGCCCCCCGGCAGCGCCAAACTGAAATTGGGTGGCGGACATGGTGGGCATAATGGCTTGAAGGACATCATTGCGCATCTCGGCTCGCGTGATTTTTGGCGCTTGCGCATCGGCATCGGTCATCCCGGCGATCGAGCCGAGGTGGCCAATTTTGTGTTGAACGCACCGCGCCGCGAAGAGGAAGACTTGATCAAGCAAGCGATGCAGCGTGCGCAAGACGTGGCACACCTGATCACCGGGGGCAAGCTGGAAGCTGCTATGCTCAAGCTGCATAGCAGCTAAGAGACAAGGTGAAAGGTTCAAGGGGCAAGGTACAAGTAAAAACGCATGTTCCACTTGAACCTTGAACCTTGAACCTTGAACCTTGTACCTTGTACCTTGAACCTTGTACCTTGTACCTGTTGTTGAACGAATTTTTAAAGGAAGTAACCATGAGTCTTAAGTGCGGTATCGTCGGTCTGCCTAACGTGGGGAAATCCACGCTGTTCAATGCGTTGACCAAGGCGGGCATTGAAGCCTCCAACTATCCGTTCTGCACCATTGAGCCGAATGTGGGCATTGTGGAAGTGCCGGATGCACGCATGAAGGTGCTGGAGGCCATCGTCAAGCCGAAGAAAATGCAGTATGCGATCACCGAGTTTGTTGACATCGCAGGCCTGGTGGCAGGGGCGTCGAAAGGTGAAGGCCTGGGTAACCAGTTTCTCGCCAACATCCGCGAGACCGACGGCATCCTGAATGTGGTGCGCTGCTTTGAAGACGACAACATCATTCACGTGGCAGGACGCGTAGATCCGATTTCGGACATTGAAACTATCATCACCGAGCTGGCGCTGGCTGACATGTCGACAGTGGAAAAAGCGCAGATACGCAATTCAAAATTGGCACGTTCCGGCGACAAGGATGCGGCAAAATTTGGCGTGTTGCTGGACAAGCTGGTGGCGCATCTGAATGAAGGCAAACCCGCACGATTGATGAAGCTGGATGCCGAGGAGAAACTGCTGCTTAAGCCGCTGTGCTTGATGACCCTCAAGCCCGCCATGTATGTTGCCAACGTCGCAGAGGATGGCTTTAAAAATAACCCATTGCTGACCAGGCTGGAAGAATTTGCGGCACGTGAAGGCGCGCCGGTCATTCCAATTTGTGCCTCGATGGAATCCGAAATTGCCGAGTTGAGCGATGAAGATAAACAGGAATTTCTAGCAGAAATGGGTTTGAAAGAACCCGGTCTCAATCGCCTGATTGCCGCAACTTATAAGTTGCTGGGCCTGCAGACCTACTTCACCGCCGGCGTGCAGGAAGTGCGCGCCTGGACCATCCATATCGGCGACACCGCACCGCAGGCTGCAGCAGTAATTCATAACGATTTCGAACGCGGCTTTATTCGTGCTGAGGTAATTGCTTATGAAGATTTTGTCGCGTGCAATGGCGAAGCAGGCGCGAAAGAAAAAGGTAAAATGCGTGTGGAAGGTAAGGAATATGTGGTGCAGGATGGCGATGTGATGCACTTCCGATTTAACGTCTAGTCACCCAAGGAGCGGCTCGTTAGAGTGTCATTTTTAGTTTCAGCCGGCTATGGCGCCGGCCTGATGGGCCTGTTCATCTGCATGATAGCTGCTGCGCACCATCGGCCCGCATGCTGCATGAGAGAATCCCATTGCAAGCGCGGCTTGCTCGAACATTTTGAAACTGTCCGGGTGTACGTAACGCAGTACCGGCAGGTGTCCGCCGGAAGGTTGCAGGTATTGCCCCAGGGTAAGCATCTCCACATCATGAGCACGCAAATCGCGCATGGCTTGCAGCACCTCCTCGTCAGTTTCGCCCAAGCCCAGCATCAAGCCGGACTTGGTGGTGACGTGAGGAAAGCGTGCCTTGAAATCTTTCAGTAGTTTGAGTGAGTGCGCATAGTCGGCACCGGGACGCGCCAGCTTATACAGGCGCGGCACGGTTTCCATATTGTGATTTAGCACATCCGGAAGGCTGGCACCCAGTATATCCAGTGCCGTGTCGAGACGGCCGCGAAAATCTGGCACTAGTATTTCCAGTTTGGTGGCGGGCGAAGAGGCGCGTATGGCCGACAGGCAATCGACAAAATGTTGCGCGCCGCCATCGCGCAGATCGTCGCGATCGACACTGGTGATCACCACATATTTGAGCTTGAGCAGCGAGATGGATTTGGCCAGTTGTGCGGGTTCGTTTACATCCGGCGGTAGCGGCTTGCCGTGGCCCACATCGCAGAACGGGCAGCGTCGCGTGCACAGATCGCCCAGTATCATGAAGGTGGCGGTGCCCTTGCTGAAACATTCGCCGATATTGGGGCAGGACGCCTCTTCACATACAGTGTGCAGATTGTGTTCCCGCAGCAAGCGCTTCACATCATGGTAACCCTGGCCGCTGCCTGATTTGACGCGTATCCATTCGGGTTTGCGCAGACGTTGCTCGAGTTGCACGATCTTGATCGGGTTGCGTGCGGTTTTGGATGCGCCGGTTTGTTTGATGGATGGGTTTTCGGTGGTGCTCATAATAGTTTTCTTTCGTTAAATTTGTTTTTGTAGGAGCGTCCGTTGGCCGCGATGTTTTTTCAATCGCGGCCAAGAGCCGCTCCTACATAATGTTGCTGCAATAAGCTCATTAGATTTTGCGCGAGTCGTTGTTCAATCTGTTCTGTTGTAGCTTCGACTCCAACATCCTTCAGCTGAGTCACGCGCAATCCCTTGTACCCGCATGGATTAATAAAGTCATACGGGGTCAGGTCCATGTCGATGTTGAAAGACAGGCCGTGGTAGCAACAGCTGTGCTTGATCTTCAGTCCCAGTGCGGCGATTTTTGCATCGCCGACATAGACGCCGGGTGCATCGATGCGGCCGCTCGCGGTGATGTTGTGGTCGGCCAGTATGTTGATCACCGCTTGCTCCATCAGGCGCACAAGTTCTCTCACGTTGATTTTCCAGCGGCGCAAATCCAGCAATAGGTAAGCTACAACCTGGCCAGGGCCGTGATAGGTGACCTGACCGCCGCGGTCGATTTGCACCACCGGTATCTGGTGTGCATTGAGCAGATGCTCGGGTAAGCCGGCTTGCCCCTGGGTATAAACAGGGGGATGTTGCAATAACCAGATTTCATCGCGTGTTGCAGGTGTTCTTTGCGCGGTGAATTGCTTCATCGCTTGCCAGGTCGAAGCATAGTCGACCAACCCTAAAAACTTGAGAGTAGGGGCAAGGGGCAAGGTACAAGGTTCAAGGGGCGAGGTGCAAGGTGCAAGGTTCAAGGTACAAGGGGCAAGGGGGGGCACCGGCGCACTTGAAGTTGTATCTGGCGGACTGTCGGACTCGGCCATTTTATTTATGTAACTCATTGATTATATTTAATAATTTATTAATAAGGGCGCAAGAGCTTCTGTAAAATCAATGGTTTGCGTGTTAAGACCGACAGGCTGCTAGCCCAAGATTTTCCCCTTGTCCCTTGAACCTTGAACCTTGAACCTTGTCCCTTGAACCTTCATAGCAACTTCACCACCATAGCATGATCAAACAGCGCCTGATAAATGGCATCAAGCTGCACACGTGAAGTTGCATTGACGGTGCAGGTCAGGCTGACATATTTGGCTGTTTTACTGTTGCGCATGGTGATGCTGGCGGCGGTGAAGCAGGGGTCGTGCCGCAATACAATTTCTGTCACTGCTTGCAGGAAGCCTTGCTGGGATTTGACGAATACGATGATAGGAAATTCGCAAGGATATTCGATCAAACTGTCCAAAGCTGGTTTTTCAGTTGTGCTCATGGTTGGCGCATCACTTCGCGTTTGAAATTTTGGTAGAGCGTATGCAGACGCATAAACATTGCGCCGGGCTTCCCGCTACCTACCGGTTTGCCATCTACCAAGGTGATCGGCAGAACTTCCTTGGTGGAGGAGGTGAGCAGTAGTTCATCCGCGCTGAATATTTCCGCCCTGGCGATGGTGCGCACCTGAACAGGGATGTTGTCGGCAGCCGCTAGTTCCAGGATCACGTCGTAGGTGATGCCGGGCAGCATGAGATTGTCTTTGGGTGGCGCAAGCAGTGTGCCGTTTTTGACTATAAAAATATTGCTGGCGGCACCTTCGGTCATAAAGCTGTCCCGGTCACTTTCCCCCTGGCGTATCAATATAGTTTCGGCGCAGCCTGCATCGACTGCCTGCTGGCGCAGCAAGACATTGGGCAGCAGCGAGATTGCCTTGATGTCGCAACGCAGCCAGCGGTTATCTGTTGCGGTGACTGCACTGACACCTGTTTTGAGCAACTCGGCGGGCGGTTGCAGCAATGGAGAGCTCATCATGAACACGGTGGGCGCTACCGGTGGCTGTGGAAACGCATGGTCGCGCTTGGCTACGCCTCGCGTGATGTGCAGATAGAGATACTGGTCTTCAGTCTCATTGAGAGTGATCAGCGCATTGATCAGCTTCGTCCATTCTGCCTCGTTGTGCGGATTGGGCAGACGTATCCCGTCTAGGCTGGATTGCAGTCGCTTCAGGTGCTCAGCTAATCGGAAGGCCCGTTTTGAATACACCGGGATGACTTCATATACGCCATCGCCGAAAATAAAACCTCTATCCAGTACCGGAACATAAGCTTCCGCTATGGGCATGAATTTGCCATTCAGATATACGGTCATTTCATCATCTGCTGAAGATCATGCGGATGCTGTCTATGCCGCGTGAGAATATGTTGACCAGAGCCACGGGTTCCAGTGCTACAAGTGGATGCTCCAGATAAGGTTTGCCGTCCAGTGTAAGCCTCAGGACACCGATTTTCTGACCGGCGCTGATCGGTGCCAGCAGTGGTTGCTGCGTTTCTATAGTGGCTTTGAGCAATGCGCGCTGGCCTTTGGGAAGCGTGATTGTCAGGCCTTCGCGTATGCCAACTTTGACAGTATTTTCCGTACCTTTCCATAAGCGGATATTGCTGATGGGTGCATTTTTTTTGTACAGGGAAAAGATTTCAAAATCCTGATAGCCATAATTGAGCAGTCGCTGACTTTCAGTGCTGCGCAAGTTTTCGGAAGTGCTGTCGAGTACGACTGAAAGTAGGCGGTGGTTGTTGCGTTTGGCAGTTGCAATCAGGCTGTACCCAGCGCTCTCGCTATGGCCGCTTTGCATCCCGTCGACATTGGGATCAAGCCACAACAGGCGATTGCGGTTGTAGTGTTTGATCTGGTTGTACTCGTATTCGCGTTGCGAAAACAGCGGAAAATGAGCAGGGAAATCGCTTATCACCGCCGCAGTCAGCAGCGCCAAATCGTAAGCGCTGCTGTAGTGGTGTGGATCTGGCAGGCCGGTGGAGTTTGCAAAGTGTGTGTTGCGCATGCCCAGGCGTTGCGCTTCCCTGTTCATCAGCTCGGCAAAGGCTGCCTCGGTTCCTGCCATGGTTTCGGCCAGCACCCGCGCGGCTTCATTGGCCGATATCACGAGTAGGCCGTGTAGCAGCTCATCTATCGATACGGCTTTGTTGCTTTCAAGGAACATTCTGGCATCCGCGCGCTGCGTGCGTATGGCTGCTGCGGACGGTGTCACTTTTTGACTGAGTGATAACTTGTTTTGGGCCAGTGCGGAAAAGGTGACGTAAGCTGTCATCAGCTTGGTAAGCGAGGCGGGCTCGACCCGATCATGGCTTTTCTGTTCAAGCAAAATCTGCTTGGTGTCGTAGTCGTAAAGCACGTAAGCCCGGGCAGAAAGTTTTGAGGCTTGCTCCTGAATTTTGTTAGGATGGTTTGGGTATGTGCTTGCTGCAAGCGGTTTTGCATCGGCAAAAACGGGCAAGAGCAAGGCAACTGTGAGTGTTAAGGACAGCAGTTTTTGCGCAATGAAAGGCAACGCAGGTAAAGAGTCCAGACTTTTTATCGCTACACGCAAATTGACAGGGAAATTGTTGCTATTCATTTGTGGTTCTATGAAATTCAGCTTGTTAAGATCAGGTCGTATATTTTAACCCAGAAGCGGCAGTGCAACGGCTGCTAGTGTAGCGCTAGATTCTTGATGGAGCTCTTGTCGGGCTCACGTACTCTGCGAGCCAACGGCGAGTGGGGCCCTACACTACGCTCTGCTTCGCATAGGACAAGAACCCTACATGGGGGGTCAGCCCGACATGTCGCCTACAAGAGGGTCGTCCAGGTTAAGCGTAGCAGCGCAGACGTTGGGAGAATTCCTGAAGCGCTAAAATACCGCTGTTTTCTGCACGGTGACACCAGTCCTCCAGTTGCTTGACCAGATGCTCCTTGCTGGTGGTTGAGCGTTGCCAGATCTCAGCCAATTCCTGACGCAAGGTGTAGGCTTTGTGCAGTATCGGGCTGGCATGAATCACGCTACTCAATTTGGCTTTTTGTTGCTCGGAGAGGTCGGCTTCATCCAGATGCAGCCAGTGCTTGATGCGCTTGCCATCCAGCTTGTCTGTAGCCTGCAACTTGAGTTTTGCAATTTCAGTCGAGTAGGTTTTCTTCAACGATATTGCGTACTTTGTCATCACTTCGTAGCGATTGGTAATAACGGCTTGCAGCGTTTCCAGGTCGCACACCGTTTTGCTGATATCGAGACGAACCTGGGGAGCAATCTTTTTTACCTGTGCCAATTTAAAGCTGGCCAGAATGCGTATATACAGCCAGCCGATATCGAATTCATACCATTTACTGGAAAGTTTTGCCGATGAAGCATAGGCATGATGGTTGTTGTGCAGTTCTTCACCACCGATGAAAATACCCCAGGGCACGATATTGGTCGAGGCATCGGCACAGGCGTAGTTGCGGTAACCCCAATGGTGTCCCGCGCCATTGATAATCCCGGCAGCATTGACGGGTATCCACGCCATTTGCACGGCCCAGATAGTCAGGCCTATTGGGCCGAACAGCAGGAGGTCGATAACAAGCATGATGGCGATGCCCAGTAAATTGTACTTGCTGTACAGGTTTCTTTCCAGCCAGTCATCAGGTGTGCCGTGGCCGTATTTGGACAGTGTTTCCTTGTTGCCGGCTTCCTTACGATAAAGTTCATATCCTTGCAGCAGCACTTTTTGGATGCCCAGAATAACCGGGCTATGCGGATCTTCCACGGTTTCACATTTGGCGTGATGTTTGCGATGGATAGATGTCCACTCCTTAGTAACGATACCCGTGCTCAGCCATAGCCAGAAACGGAAGAAATGGCTGGCGACGGGATGTAAGTCGAGGGCGCGGTGAGCTTGATGGCGATGCAAATATATCGTTACGGAAGCAATGGTGATGTGGGTTAAAGCCAGTGTAGCCAGTACATAGCCCCACCATGGAAAATCAATAAAACCTGCAAACATAAGCTCTCCTAAAGTGCTATTTTTTATAGGGCGCCTCTAAAAATCCAAATTCCATCCCAGCTGCTGCGTTGCTCAAAAATTTACTTGCTGACATATAAATCATATGCGGCGCTGCGCAAATTTTTTCGCGCCTTGCATTTGCCTGCTTGCAGGTTCTTGCAACCTTCAGGTTGGGCGAATTTTGAATTTTTAGAGGTGCCCTAAAGTTATAAAACATACCGCAATCAGATCAAACAAATCTTAAAAAGTTCAAGCACCAACCCAGAAATGCGCTTCCTTGTAATCGGTAAATACGCGAATGTCGGCATCCACGAAGATTCGGGATATCCACGCCTGCCAGGTTATCCATTGATCATCGGTCACTACCGCAATTTTGTTGAAATCATGTGGGTGCTCGCGGTTGAAAAATTTAATTTCTTCCCATGCTACATCCAATGTATAGCTGATCATCGCCACGAAGATTAGCATCTGGTCGCGTCCGATGGCGTAGGTCTTGCGGAATACGCTGAACTCGCACAGCCGCCAGCCGACATAAACCAGGATCGCGCCGATGGCTGCGAGCGGGATGCGTGCGATCAAATCCTTAGCAATGAACAGAAATATAATCAGGAACATTGCATTATAGAAATTTGCCCATAGCGTGCGCCCACCGGCATCAATGCTGACACGGCTCTTGACGCCGCCGGGGATGATGGTGAGACCGCCAAAGATGGAGGACAGCGTGTTCGACACGCCCATCGCGCGCAGCGTCACATTGGGGTCGGACTTGCGCTGATAGGGGTCTATCCTGTCCACCGCAGCAATGGTCGCGAGCGACTCGATGCCGTCAATCAAAGTGAGCGTGATCACCACCAACAGTATGCTCCACCACAGCTCGGTTCGGTTCCACGCTGCCTCGAATGCCGGCAGCGTGATACCACCCTCAATGATGTTGTGCGGCATGGCGATCAGGTATTTCGCATCGAGCTGCAGCAGATAGCCCAGACCGATACCGATGCCTGCCACCAACAGCGGCGGCGGGATGCGCCGCAGCCATGAGTAGCGAGTACTATTGAGATAGAACAACAGAAACAAACAGATGCCACCAATCGCCGCGATCGCAAGGTCGGTCTGTTGCAACACCGATGGCAAACTTGCAATGGTAACCAGCATACTTTTCGCGGGTGCTGCAATGACGCCGAGCAGCGCCGGAATTTGCTTGATAATAATGATGATGCCGATGGCCGCGAGCATGCCTTCGACCACCGTCACCGGCAGGAACAGCGCGAAACGGCCGGCCTTGAACACGCTAAGTAGAATTTGTAACAGGCCAGTAAGACAGATCGCCACCAGCAGCAGCGGATAACCCGCCGCGAGGTCGCCGCCGCCCAGCATAATCATGCCGGCCAGCAGTGCGGGCGCAAGACCTGCCGCCGGGCCGCTGATGGTGACGTAGGCGCCACCCAAGAAAGGGAAAATCAGCCCAGCGATGATCGCCGAGATGACGCCAGTGACCGCTGGTGCGCCGGATGCGATGGCAATGCCCAGCGACAGCGGCAACGACACCAGCGCCACTTGCATGCCGGCCAGCAGATCATAACGCCAGTGCTTTAAGCCTTTGATGCCGTTTTGCGGTTTTTCCTGCGTAACTTTTTGCGTTATCATTATCGTATTATCCCTATGTGGGGCATGTCATTCCAATTCCATTTCGAAAGTGAAACAAGGCGGCAACGAGCGAGCGACGAAGACAGTACACACGTACGGCTAGGAGCGAGCGAGGAAGCCAACGTAGTGTCACTGATGAAATGGAATTGGAATCAGCCCTCCGTGATCCGATGGGCTTGCTTGTTAAGGTTTTCGATGGCTCGCACCGCTGCGCGTTGCGCTGTCTCGGCCTCGGCTTCAGTACCCATCATGGTCAAGCGTCCAAAATTACCGAACGGTTTAACGTCCACTAGCGTAATGTTCGCGGCTTTTTCCGCTTCATTGGCGGCATAGATGGCATAGCCTGCAGGCTCGACTTCGAGAATGAACATGGACTTGCCCGGTAGAATCATCGAGCCCTTGCGCAACTGGCGGTTGATGAGCGTGGTGTGATCCGGCGTCATGCCGCAGATGACTTCGCTCCACAGAATTTTGCACGCCATGCGCGTATCCATGGTGGTATTCAACTGCCGCAAGATGATATTGCCGGCTTCCATGACTTCGCTCTGGTTGCGGTAGTGGATTTCCATTGAGCCGAAAGAACGTTCCACCACCTGCTCGCCCAGGTGCACATTGGTCTCTTTGAGCGCCATGTCGGACAGACGGTGTACCGCCATACCGGGTGATACCTCGACCCACAAGCAGGCATCGCCGGGTACCGGCAAAAATCCCTGCGAAGAGGTGGCGAGATAAGACGCGAGCTGCGGTTGCAGCGCGTCCATGAAGACGAAAGTGCGCAGACTGATATGCGCGGCTCTGTCGCTCAACGGGTCAGACCCATGTAGGGAGTATTGGAGTAAGGCCTCAATACTGTTCGATTAGTGGTGGATTTCATGGTGTTTAATGTTGTATACAATTGATTCTATTTGATAATGATTTAATTATTATGAGCTAACCTTTAAGTTTCCCTGCCCGGTGGCGCGTCTACACAACGTTTCAAATGCGATTTCTCGCGATAGAAACAAATTATCTTCCCCCAGCAACTGCGGCAGGCCGGCGCTTTCAAATTGTAACCTGACCTGCTGCTTGAGACTGCTGAACGCCAAGCTTACCTTTGCCTCGCGCATATATTCTGCAATTTCTCGAATTTTTTCCTCGCCTGACGCATCGATGTAGTTGATACCACTGGCTATCACCAATATCGTTTTTGCCGCTGGGAATTCCGCATGGGCGCGCAATATCACTTCTTCGAAATGGGCTGCTTTGAGAAAATCAAGTGAGCCGTCGTAACGCACCGTAACGAAATTTTGGCTCAAGGGTTGCAGCCCATGCCTCCTAATATCACTCAATCGCCCATCCGGCAACATACCCAGGATGGAAACATGCGGCGTCATCTGACGCACCAGCAACAGTATTACGGAAATGGCCACACCTATCAGCACCCCGTTGGCGATGGACGGAGCCATCGCCAGGGTAGCCGCGAATGTAATCACACCGGTCACTGCACCCGAGCGATCCACCTTCCATGCCACCAGCAAAGGGCGAATCATAATCAGATCAAACACGGAAAGTATAACGATCACTGACAGCACTGCCAGCGGCAGGTGGTACAAGAAAGTTGTAAAAAACATCAACACAAGGGCCACTGCCAGCGCACTCACCACGGCAAAAATACCGCTGCGAGCACCCATTTTCGCAGCCACAGCGGATCTTGAAAAGGACCCACTGACCACGAAGGAATGAAAAAAAGATCCGACAATATTAGCCAGCCCCTGCCCGATTAGCTCACGACTGGGATTGATGCGCTCGCGTGTCACAGCTGAGATCGCCTTGGAAATTGAGGTAGCCTCCAGAAAACCGATGAGTGCCATGACCAGGGCGCCAGGCAGCAGTGCCATAAACAGATCCCAATGCATATGTGGCACCGCAAAGGTCGGCAAACCGACGGGTATGTTACCAACTACACGCCCCCCTCCCGTAAACACCACATGATCATCCACGATCTTGCCAAAGTGCCAGCGCTGCTCGCTCTGCCTTGCGTAGTCCGCATGGTAAATAACATTGCCATCGGTCTGCTCAACACGCGTGAATCTGATGGCATACAGGTCAATTTTGCGACTGTTATTTTCCGACTTGAGCGCGGCAATTTTCCGCTCGGCCACTTCCACCTGCGCATTCAACCCCGCCTCGATTTCAATCTGCACGACACTCTCTTTTACGCCGCGCAGCTGCTGATTCAACTCGGACAAGCGCACAGTCAATGCCTGTAGCTGGGCCTCAGTGTCAACATAGGCAAGCATCTCCGTTTTTACTTTGGAGTTTTCCACCGATGCAAGTGGTACTTTTTCGTTGTGCTCGAAACCGATAGCCCAGCTCACCAACGCGGCCAGCACTACCGCCACCAATATGCCCGGGATGCGCGGTAGATAACGGCGGAAACCAAGCATAACAACTGCCGTTGCACCAGCAAAAGCCAGCGTAGGAATATGTGCCTGCCTGATCTGCTCCACGACATGCCAGAGATCAGCCATAAACACATCTGTGCGTGGGAATGGCACGTTAAACACTTCTGCTAACAGGGAAAAACCTATGATCAGCGCTGCAGCATTGGTAAAACCCACAACCACAGGGCTGGACAGCAGGTTGACCAAGGCGCCCAGCCGCAACATGCCCAATGCTAGCCGTAACACGCCCACCATCAACGCCAGCATGATCGATAGCTCAATAAACTTGTCGCTGCCTGGCGTTGCAAAAGGAACAATGGTGATCGCTGAAATCAAGGCCAACATCGCCACTGGACCCGTATGCAACTGGTTGGATGAGCCCCACATGGTTCCCACAATCACCGGCAATAGCGAGGCATACAAGCCATACACAATAGGCAGGCCGGCAAGCTGAGCGTATGCCATGCTCTGCGGAACCAGTATCAATGCTACGGTGATTCCTGCGATGATATCCACGCGCAGATTGTTGCGATTGAGCGGAAACCAGCGCAAAAATGGAAACAGAGCATCCATCCAGCTTTTCTGGATAGTTTTCATCGCGTCAATCCCATATAGAGCAGCGGCAACTTCTCTGGCAGCCGTTCCACATTGTCTACCACCATATAATTTCTTGCGCCAAATATTCTCGACACATACTGATCCGCTCTCGGATCAAGGCTTAAACAATACGTAGTTATGCCATTTCGTGTCAGTTCTTCCACCGCTTTTTTCGCATCAAAACGCAGATACTGCGGATCATGTACGTCATTGTCGGCTGGCTCGCCATCGGTAATCACCAACAGCAATTTTTTGTTGTTAGGTTGACGTTTAAGTATTGAACCAGCATGACGCATCGCCGCACCCATACGCGTGGACAGCTTACCGGTCATCCCTGCCAGCTTGGCCTTGGCATGATCATTGTAAGGAGCGCCAAAATCTTTGTAACGGTAATATTCGATATCGTGACGGCCATTAGAATCAAAGCCGTGGATCGCAAATGGATCGCCTATTTTGTCCAGAGCATCCGCCAGTAACACGGTCGCTTCACGTGCCAACTCCAATATTGTGCTTTCCGAACCCACCACGACATCGTTAGTGGAATCGGACAAATCAATCAGCAGCATCACCGACAGATCCCTGACTTTTCGCACGTTGCGCATCATGATGCGGGTATCGGGTTGCTCACCCATGCGCATATCTATCATCGAACGCACGGCGGCATTCAGGTCGAGCTCATCGCCGTCTTCCTGTTTGCGTATGCGCTGCACGCCTTGCGGTTGCAGCGCTTCTATCAGCTTTTTGAGGCGGCTAATAATCGGTTTATGCTTGGCCACGATAGCGTCGATGATGGCAACTTCTCCGGCTTTTGCGCGCTTTTCCAGCACCGTGCACCAGGCTGGACGTTCCAATTGCATCTGGTAGTCCCACTCTGCATAGTGATAGGGCTCAGGTGGTGGTTCACGGCCTTCCTGCTGATTGATGCTGGTGGTTTCCCCATCGCGGAAAATCTCGTTCGTAATCACCCAGATTTCATTGGCATCATCGCCCGCACCCGGCACGTCAAGGGTGTTGTACATTTCCATCAAGCTGACATTTTTGCGTACTATCTGCGAGCTCGTCCCGGCAACCACCAGCCCGCTCTCGCGCAGAGTTTCAAACTCCCACATATAACGATTGTCATCGCGATAGGGAATGTCGAGCTTGTCATTCGACTGGCTGTAGATCAGGCCCATGGCCTGCAATTCAGCCGCCAATTGCTTGCCGATTTCAGTTACCCACTCGGTCACATTGGCCTGTTCAGGCTTTTCATTAACATAGCTCTCATTAAACAGACGGAAGCCGAGTGCTACCCAGGCGTGGCTGTCATAGTAATTATCATCAAGCAATCTGCGCGCCAGTCTTTTCATTAGATTGACTGCCGTTTCATCCGTTTGCGGCGTGGCTGTATGCAAGGATATCCAAGACTGTTTGAGGCCGGGAAACTTTTCCAGCGCAAGTTTTTCCACGCGAGCATCTTCGATCAAACCACTCAGCACCTTCTGCAATGTGCTCAAACCTGTGCTATCAAACTGTTTGTCGGTATACACCTGATGACACGCGGCATGGGCGGCAGTGGCGCGATACAGCTCAATACCACCTATGCGTTTTTCTTCACCCTCTTGCGTTGTGTATACATAGTCATCATAAGCATCGGGTAAGTGGATGATGTAGCCGTCGATATAAGGCTGATAGCCTTCGCGCTTTTCAAAGTCACCACTGGTTGGGCGCATGAAAAAATCTCGCGCCCATAGTGCGCGCAGATACATGCCTATGCGACGCTGCACATCAATGAACAAAGTGCCTTTACGCTCTTTTTGCAGCACGCCCACAGAGTCTGGACTTTCCAAACTAAAATATTTTAGCTGGCCTTCAAAGTTGGTCTTGTGCGCCTGTGCGCCCCACAGCGCCCAGCGGCGCAGGCCACCGAGGGTGAGTTGGCCCAGCAACACATCGAGATGGTCGAGCATCGGGCGCAATCCGCGCGGCGCTTTGGCAAGCAGCGTATCCAGCAGATGCAGATAGGCACGGAACAACTCAGCATCTCCCAACCTTGCTGCCGCCACTGGGCTGCTCGAGAATATCGCGGCTACAACTGAGGCGCTGGTTTTGGAATACATCTTGATGGTTGCAGCCAGCATGTCGCTAACCGAATCTTCACCCAGTTCACGCGCCACTGCCGGTGCGCTTTGCAGGAACGACACCACCAGGTCGGTGCCGCGACCCAGCGACAGCAAACCGGTCGCACCTTCGAGATAGATTTTTACAATGCCGCGCGAGCTGAACACACGCGCTGCTTCACCCCAGGATGCCCGCAAGATTTCACCGGCGTGCTCGCCGAGCTCGTCCAATATATCCTGATGTTTTTCCAGATCAACTGACATGTTGCTGCTTCCTAATCATAGATAGAGGCAATTCAACCGAGATTATCCTACACTACGCTCTGCTCCGTATAGGACAAGAACCCCTGCGGGGTCCTACACTACGCTCTGCTCCGTATAGGACAAGAACCCCTGCGAAGTCCCGCGCCACCATGCGGCATTTGTAGGAGCACGCCATGCGTGCGAATCGCACGCATGGCGTGCTCCTACAAGGGGCCTCTGTTCTAATGGACAATCTGGGTTCAAACCACCTTGCAAAATAAACCACCCCGCCGTAAGCAGCAGGGTGTTATGTAGGGTGCGCCGTGCGCACCATGGTGCGTGTGACGCACCCTACCGAAATACGTCACTTACCAGCCTGCCTGATCTTGCTCGCAACTTATTGCTTTTCAAACATATTAAATTATCGCCACAAATAAAATATTCAATATAATCGATATGTTACATAAATAACCACATCTAAGTCCGACACCCCGCAGGGGTTCTTGTCCTATACGAAGCAGAGCGTAGTGTAGGAGGCTGCTAGGGGCGTGGAGAGCGAAGCGAGGGGCTGAACCCGTAGAGATTAAAAGAAAGTACTTACCGCAGCGTCCAGTGCATCCCGCATATCCGGATCATCGGTAATCGGGCGCACCAGTGTCATGCGGCACGCAGCAAGCGGATTCACGCCTTTTGCAATGAGGCTGCCAGCATAAATCAACATACGGGTAGAGATACCCTCATCCAGGCCATGACCTTTAAGGTTGCGCGCTCGCTCGGCGATGGATACCAGTTTATTGGCCACTTCAGTAGAAACACTGGTTTCATGAACAACAATTTCAGCCTCGATTTCATGTGTCGGATAATTGAAATCCAGAGCACCGAATCGTTGCTTGGTGGATTGCTTCAAATCTTTCATCAACGCCTGATAACCGGGGTTGTAAGAAATAACCATTTGGAAATCAGGATGAGCCTGTATCAGCTCACCTTTTTTCTCCAGTGGCAACACACGGCGGGCATCGGTCAGCGGGTGTATCACGATGGTAGTATCCTGCCGCGCCTCAACCACTTCATCCAGATAACAGATTGCACCATGACGCGCAGCGATGGCCAGCGGGCCATCCTGCCAAGTCGTACCGCTCGCATCCAGCAGAAAGCGACCAACCAGATCTGAGGCAGTCATGTCTTCATTACATGCCACGGTAATAAGCGGCCTGTTCAACTTCCATGCCATGTATTCGACAAAACGTGTTTTGCCGCAGCCTGTCGGGCCCTTCAGCATCATCGGCATACGCACGGAATATGCTGATTCATACAACTCGACTTCGTCGGCCACCGGACGATAGTAGGGTTCTTTTTCTACTTTGTACTGATCTATAACGCTCATAGTTATTCCTGAAAAATTAAATTGACATCAATGTAGGGGCGCATTGCATGCGCCCTTTATCGGTGCCATGATATTTTATAAATAGGTTTGCGTTATTAGGGCGCGTGCAACGCGCCCCTACACCACCTCAGTCAGGCCACACACGGCTGGGATGCAATATTTCGTATTCGGCGATCTTCTGTGCAATTTGAGTTTTATTCGTCACCTGTGCTGATGTTGCCTTTTTTACACTTGCAGACGGTGCTTTGCCAGCAGCCACTCGTGGTGCAGCTTTCTTCTTTGCCACTTCCGACGATTTGACCTGCTTTCCCATGACTTGGCGCACACCCTGCGCAAGTTTTGATCCCATTTTATTACCGGACATTTAAGACCTCCTCGATGATTGCTTCAATATCCGCCACAGCCAGCAAGCCGCGTTTACCTATACCGTAAACACTCTGCCCTTCCACAGCGGCGGTGCGATAGGCTGCGCGTCGCTGTATCCCCGCAGCCAGAACCGGCATATCAAACTCTGCCACCGCCTCGCGCATATCGCGTGACAGCGCATTGCGCGCTTCCAGCTGGTTAAGTACAAGGTATGCACTTAAGCCGGTGTTGTGTTTCTTTGCTGCATTTACTGCTACCGCCATATCCACGCTGGCCCACAGGTCGATAGGGGATGGCAGCACCGGAATCAACACTATATGTGCCATCCTCATGATTGTTGCTACCGTTTCACCATGTACCGTAGGCGCGCAGTCAACAACCACATAACGATGGCTGCGCAAGAACTTTCCGAGTATTGCAGTCGGATTGCCTATCAGCTGCGCCACCCCCGGCAAGCCGGAGTTGCCACCGCCCATACCGACCCATTGTGTAATCGAGCGCTGCGGGTCGGCATCAACCAGATGAACTGACCCTCTCTTCGCCAAGCCAGCCGCGAGGTTCAAAGCCAGCGTTGTTTTGCCGGTTCCGCCTTTCTGGTTGATGACAGCAATGATGCGGTTAGTCATGGCTGCGTCATCCGCCGGCTCATCAACAGACAGAACCAAACAGTGTTGCGCTCAAGCCCGCACATGATCACTCACCCGCCTGTGTCGCTAGCACTTGCATATCCACGATGAAGCTGGAGTTGCTTTCGCGCAGCGTGGTTTGCCCGTCACTGTCGATGCTGATGTTGGCGTAAACTTTGCCGAAGCTCACATCAGGATAGTAGTTTTCACGTTTGGACAAATCTGCCAGATCATCCAGAAATTTGCGCGTCTGTCCATAGCTACCAAAATCGAAACGCTGAGTAAACGTTTTCACCTGTTCTTGAGCGCTTGCGCCAGCATTTTTTTCAGTTGCATCGCTCATGACATCGCTCCTTTATGAGTTGTGGACAGCAATCGTTCCAACTCGCCCAAATGTCCCATTTCTTCCTGCAGGATGTCCTCGAACAGCGCTTGTGTCTCACTATCGCGTATCCGTGCACAGTAATAAGATCCTTCTTCGTACAAGCGAACCGCATCCATTTCCAGCTCACGATTAATCAGCCACATTTCTTCCACACTACGTCCAGTCCGTACCGGCGGCAACAGAGTGGCATTGCAAGGAATACCCAGCACCAACATCCTTTCCATCAAGCGTTCGGCGTGTACTAACTCTTCTTGCACATCCTTACACATGTGACGGCTCATCTCCTCCATTCCCCACAAGCCGACCAATTTGGCTTGCATCAGATATTGCTGAACTGCCGCCATCTCATGACTGAGTGCTCGCGTCAGAAATCCGCTTAACTTTGGGTCCGGTCGCATCAGTATGCCTTCATTAAATTAGTCAGGAACACCAATAACGATCATGTCAAGTCCGCTGTCCATTCCGCTGGTGCCGTCACCAGGGTTGTTAGGCAGGATTTTTTCTACCTCCTGGTGAACACGCGCAATGATGTGTGCGGCCACCAGGCCATCACCAACACGCTCGCATGCATCGGCACCGGCACGAACCGCCGCGTTTACCGCGCCAGTTTCACCACGCACCAATACCGTCACGTAGCCGCCGCCAACAAACTGACGACCAATCAGACGTACTTCAGCTGCTTTGGTCATTGCGTCTGCCGCTTCAATTGCCGGTACCAGTCCGCGGGTTTCGATCATACCCAGTGCGACTCCATTTACGGTTGCCATTTTTACTACTCCTTTTACGGTTGCCATTTTCAGCACTCCTTCTCGGGTTTATTTGCTTTCTGCTTTACGGTTTATTACTCTTGAACTGAAACGGGCAAGATTTTTTCTACTTCCATGTGTACACGTGCAATGATGTGTGCAGCCACCAGGCCGTCACCAACACGCTCGCATGCATCGGCACCAGCACGAACTGCCGCGTTGACCGCGCCAGTTTCACCACGCACCAATACAGTCACGTAGCCGCCGCCAACAAACTGACGACCAATCAGACGCACTTCAGCTGCTTTGGTCATTGCGTCTGCCGCTTCGATTGCCGGTACCAAGCCACGTGTTTCGATCATACCCAGTGCTACGCCATTTACTTGTGCCATTTTCAGTACTCCTTCTCGGGTTGTGTAGATTTAAAAATTTCAATGATTAGTTATTAACTGGACTAGTTATTTACTGCGACTGGCAGGATTTTTTCTACTTCCATGTGTACACGTGCAATGATGTGCGCAGCAACAAGGCCGTCACCAACACGCTCGCATGCATCGGCACCAGCACGAACTGCTGCGTTAACCGCACCAGTTTCACCACGCACCAATACAGTTACATAACCGCCGCCAACGAACTGGCGACCAATCAAACGTACTTCTGCTGCCTTGGTCATCGCGTCTGCTGCTTCGATTGCCGGTACCAAACCGCGTGTTTCGATCATGCCCAGTGCTACTCCATTTACTGTTGCCATTTTCGTTCTCCTTGATTAAATTATAAAACCGCTCATTTATTAAACTATAAAACCGCTCACTTGCCGTCGCCATCATCCCATGCATCAATAATTCCACAGATCGTCAGATCCGTTAACGTGTCATAGTTACCTGTTGCAAGGCGTGCTGCCGAACCCGCTGCAGTAAACACCCATTTACCGGGTGGCACACCGACAGGGTCAACTCCCACATTGAGTTTTCCCTGAAGATCTTCCAGCACTCTCAGCGATACATTCATCAGTCCTGGTATGCGTCGCGTCGCTACCAGATCAGACACTACGCGCATGATTTCCATTTCAGTCTTCCGACCAGTGATCGATGATACCGATAATGGTTAAGTCACTTGGGTAATCCCTACTACCCGCAGATTCACGCGCTGCGGATGATCCTACGCAAAGCACCCAGTCGCCCGGTACACAGCCCACCGAATCTACCGCTACCTTGCGCGGGCCACCTGCCTTTTCCCTTACGACCAGCAACGGGCGATGCAAAAACTGCGGGATACGGTTGGTTGAAACCAATGTTTTTTCCACCTGACAAATTAGCACAGCTCACTCCTCATTCGACTTATGCCGCAACCGCTTCAATCAGCTCTATCTGGCTGCCTGGGCGCTTGTCCTGCACTGTCATGTTGCATACCAGCAAATTCTTTTGCGCCAAATCGGCATAACGTGCTTCGATTGCTGCCTTGATTCGCATACAGCGCTCCGCTGTACGCTCCCGGCTACCTGGCACCTTTTCGTCATAACGGTAGTGAATCGCTATCGGTACTGGCAAACCATGTTTCACGTTAAGTTTCGTGAAAATCTTGATGCCCACATCCATGTCCGGCGCGCCTTCTTCCACAGTATGCAGGTGGGCGAAATAAGCCAGATTACGCAACTGGAATTCTTCAAATCCGTCACCTACACTGATGAAACGTTCGGCATGCCCGATGTCTGCATATCGACCACCCCAGTAGCTACATACATATTCAATCTGCGACAGATTGTTAATCAGCAATGAAGCTATCAATCTGCGCATACCCTCATGCGGCTCACCCTTGCCAGCACCCCAGCCTGTTGTCGCACTCGCATCCATGATTGCGCGGTGCAACTTGAGCCTAGCACTGCTGGCATCATCATTGACCGTCGCGCGATACAACTCGATGTTGTCTACAAAGCGGTACAAACTCATTTCGCCGTCCGCATCGGGCACATGTATCTTTATTGCATCGGTATCGGTGTCCACACCGATGAGCAGGTTATCTACCGACGCGCCACAGCAAAAACTATTTTCTATAGCGAGTCGAAACTCGCTCAAGCGCTTCAAAGCGGCTTCCGCCGCAGCGACAACATTACTTCCGTGGGCAGCACAGCCCTGATGCGTCGGGTCTGAACTGCTCCAGTGATACACCGCCACTTTCAGATAACGCGTACCTGCGTCTGCCGTCACCGGACGTCCTTCGCGAAAACGCATCAACTCCGTACTCACCCAGCGCTTGACGTTGGCATCCACACCAAACATCGCACCGGCATACGCTTTTCGACTACGCACAGCGCCTTCAGGCAAGCGTAATATGTAGCGCAGCAAACCTTTCAGACGACCATCCGAACATGGCGAGATGTCCACGGCGTGATAACCACTATCCAGAAAGAACATGACAGCTTCGTCAGTGCCCTCTTGCGAACTCTTCAGCCGCGTCTGTTCCGCCATCAAACGCACCATACGCATGACGCATTCGCCGTACAGTGCGGGCATGTCCAGATCTGCTACCCATGCATCCGCCAGTATCTGTGCCGGCAATTCAAAACCCAGCTGCTCAAGTGCTATCGCCTGCGCTCTGCTCTCAAAGTCGGCTTCGTGCTGCAATCCAGCGATACGCTTCAGCACCTGCACAATCTTGTCAAAACCATCCTTCACCACCAACTCATGAGCCAGTAGACGCTGATTCTCCAACTCATTGGTGAGCGGATGACGACAAGGACGCCCAGTATCAGTAGAACAGGCCGGATTGGGCATTGCATCCAGATTCGGCGAAAGCCCTTGCGACGAGAACACCGGCGGCATAACACGTCCCTGTAACACCCTAGCAGAAGTGCCCAAGCCATAAGGCTGGCGACTTGCTGCAAGCTGCTGTCTAGTGGGCAGCCCCGGGCGGTTTCTCGTATTCATTGCCTGCTCTTATCTATCCGTGTCTATCCGTAATTACACAATCATGCTCAGTTTTACTTCAACCGCGTGCACCGCCAGAATACGTAATCGAGGATCCCTTCGCATCGCTACCACTGCTGCCAGTAATTTTGCCGATGGGCAACTCGGGACGCTCGATTTTTTTAATTTGCGCAGCACCCGGCATTACGCTGCCTAGGGCTCCACGTATGGTTGGGTTGCGATGCGTCGAGTTACCTTCGGTACCCGTCACATGTTCATTGCGTCTCCATGCAGCGCCCGTGATGGCACGACCGCCTTCACGACCATCGCCACTTACGCGATTTCTGGCCGACTCAGCTTGTGGCTCGGTAGCTCTGGCTGGAGCCATTGTCGTTGTAGCGATATCCTGATGCCGAAACTCTGGCGTGCCCGAAACCAAACCGGCTCCCAGGTTGACCGGGCCAGTAACGTGCGAGGTTGATCCGTAAGCCGTGCCGCTGATTCGGCTTGCATTGCTTTGCTGCGCCGAACGTCCCGAACCTGCCGGTGCAACGACACTGAATGATCCTTGCTGCGTTGGCATTTGCTTCACAACAGCAGTCTCGCGCAGGATGTTTGCTGGAATACGGGTGAGCGGATGTGGATTAGTGTTCGCACCTCGCTCCGACACGCGCTGGCTTGTCGAAGAGTACGGCGTGCCGCTCAATACCATGTCCGCGCCTTTTGCTGCTCCGGTTATCTTGCCTTTGGTCATTTGGCCTATCCCACTCACGGCGCGTGCGCCACGGCTGGTCAACAAAGCACGTGATGCTGCTTGTTGCGTTGCATCGCAGAATGAATCGAACTGCTCGGAACCCGAGTATTGGATACCTGAAATAGCCAAACAGCTGCCGTGCTCATCACCCGTCACTTTGATACTGCGTCCTACCTCAGTACCGCTTATGCCCATTCCAGAGCGCGTGGTGGAGATGCCCACTTTGGCGGGTGCAAGCCACGAAGTGGCGCTAGACTCAAATTTATCCATGCTCAAATACCCGCTACCAGTCACCGCTTTGTTTGCAGCGACTTCCGTTCCGGTCACTTTTTCTCCGCGTCCGGCATCGACACCGCTAACGCGCTGCCCACGACCGGTCATCCCCATCCCAACTTTGGCAGGTGAAGCGGGCGGATTGGAAGCACATAATGCCCCAGACTGTTCCGCACCAATATATTGGTTGCCTGAAATAGCCAGACAGCTACCGTGCTCATCACCCGTTACCTTGGTACTGCGTCCAACTTCAGTACCGCTTACGCTCTTTCCAGAGCGTGTGGTGGAGAAGCCAACTTTGGCGGGAGCAGGCCTAGCTTTGGCTGCTGATTCGAATTTATCCTCACTCAAGTATTCGTTTCCGGTCACTACCTTGTTGGCATCCATTTCAGTTCCGGTAACCTTGTCGAGTGCGGCATACACACCGCTGACACGCTGGCCGCGACTGGTGGTGCCAACAGCAACCTTGGACAACCCCGCAGCAGGTATTGATGCACACCAAGCGCTATACTGCTCGGCACCAATATATTCAGTTCCAGTGATGGAGCGACAGGTACTCGATTCATTGCCGGTAACCTTACCAGTACGCTCCACCTGGTTGCCACTCACCGTGTTGCCGCTCAAGGTTGTGCCGAATTCAACTTTTTTGAAAGCAGATTCCGGACGAACACGACCCGAAGGGCGGCAAGCTGGATCATTGCTGCGACCACTTTTACACAACTCATCGCGGCGTGCGCGGGCCGCAGCACGTCCAGTCAAACCTGAACCTTGTACAGCAGTCATCCTGAAGAATTTGACCGCTGTTTTTCCCCGGCTGGAAAGTGCCTGACGGCGCTGCTTGCAAAGTTGGCGCGCCGCAGAGGCAACCGACCCTATGAGCAAGCCCGGCTCATTATCCAAAATCGAGCATATTTCTTCAATCGCATTTTCACGCTCAGCTTTCGCAGCACTATCTTGACCTGTGCAACCACAATCAGTTTTAGGCAATTCACTGGGCAATTCAGAAACCAGTATGGATACGGCTGCTGACGGGCGGATTCTTGCTTGCGATTGAGCGTTAGAAACTGTTTTGACTTGCCCCAGTCCTGCTTTGCCACCACTAGACATAGCTGCCCGTCTAGCCCTAGAAAGTGACTTGCCGGATGCACTGTCAAATGCAGAATTTGTATTGTTATCGCTCATGCTTTCACCCTTCCGTATTCATTGTTCATTGCGCCAGATTCTTTACTACCCAGGGTTGATGCATCTACCAAACCACCCTATGCAATAACTGTGCGCTGCCTAAACTTCCATTAGCAAGCGAACCTAGTGAGGTTTTTGCTTCCTTGCCCCACCAGCATCCGCTTGCTACTGCAAGCTTTAATTACCGCTTAACGTCCGCGATAAACCACAAATGCCGTTCCCAGACTTTGTGAATAATTGTCATATCCAAGCAACTTTACATGGTTGTTTGGATGCGCACGATGACAAGCCTCAAGTTCTTTGAGAATTACATCTATGGATTGCTCGCCAAACATAGGCAGCTTCCACATATACCAATAATGAATACCCGCACGCGCTGGCTCAACGTGCTCAATTCCTGGATTCCATCCTTGAGCAACAATGTACGCGATCTGCTTGCGCAACTCTTCAGGCGTCAACGGAGGCAAGTATGAAAAAGTTTCATATTTTGGTGTAGAAACGTAGTCTTGTATTTCAGCCATTTCAAATTCCTTTCTTATTGAGCGGCAGCTGCATTTAGCCACTACCGCAAAGATTTAAGTTCTACTTGCTAACGCTTAGCGGTTAACAACGTCCAGCTTGTCCACAGTGTCGAATTCAAACTTGATTTCTTTCCATGTTTCCAGCGCAATTTTCAGCTCAGGGCTGTGCTTGGCTGCATTAGTCAGAATATCTTTGCCTTCTTTTTCGACGTCCCTGCCTTCGTTACGCGCTTTTACACACGCCTCAAGTGCTACGCGGTTAGCGCAAGCACCGGCTGCGTTACCCCATGGATGGCCCAATGTACCGCCACCAAACTGCAAGCAAGAATCGTCACCGAAGATAGCGACCAGTGCTGGCATATGCCATACGTGGATACCACCGGAAGCAACCGGCATAACGCCTGGCATTGAACCCCAGTCTTGATCAAAGAAGATACCGCGTGAACGATCCTCAGGAATAAAGGATTCGCGCATCAGATCAACCCAACCCAGCGTTGCGGCACGGTCACCTTCCAGCTTACCAACCACAGTACCTGAGTGCAGGTGATCACCACCAGACAGACGCAGAATCTTAGTCAAGACGCGGAAATGAATACCATGGTGCGGGTTACGGTCAAGCACAGCATGCATCGCACGGTGTATGTGCAACAACATGCCATTCTTACGACACCAGTTAGCCAAACTTGTATTGGCAGTAAAGCCGCCAGTAATGTAGTCATGCATAATAATAGGCGCGCCGATTTCCTTGGCGTATTCAGCACGTTCCATCATTTGCTCAAAAGTTGGAGCAGTTACGTTCAAGTAACTTCCCTTAACCTCGCCAGTTTCAGCCTGTGCGTTTAATGTTGCATCTTGCACAAAGTTGAAACGGTCACGCCAGCGGTTAAACGGCTGACTGTTAATGTTTTCATCATCCTTGGCAAAGTCCAAGCCGCCGCGCAGGACTTCATAAACCGCACGACCATAGTTTTTTGCTGACAGACCCAGCTTAGGCTTGATGGTGCAACCCAGTAACGGACGACCATACTTTTTCAGCAAGTCGCGCTCTACCTGAATACCATTTGGTGGACCACCGCAGGTCTTCACGTATGCCAAGGGGAAGCGTATATCTTCAAGACGCAGCGAACGGATCGCCTTGAAGCCAAACACGTTACCTACCAATGAGGTAAATACGTTAACGACTGAGCCTTCTTCAAACAGATCAATCGGGTAAGCGATGAATGCAAAGAATGCGGTGTCATCGCCTGGCACGTCTTCAATGCGATAAGCACGGCCTTTGTAGTAGTCCATATCGGTCAACAGATCTGTCCACACGGTAGTCCATGTTCCTGTTGAAGACTCAGCGGCAACGGCTGCTGCTGCTTCTTCGCGGTCTACGCCTGCCTGCGGAACGATCTTGAAACAAGCCAAGATATCCGAATCCAACGGTGTATAGTCCGGCATCCAGTATGTCTGTCTATATTCCTTGACTCCTGCCTCAAACTTTTTTGCTGCGGCCATGTTTTCTCTCCTAAGTGCTATAGTTGATAAATTCGGTTAGAACCGTCATCCAGGTTCCGACGGTTGAGTAAGATTCTGAAGTAGTTGATAGGTTAATAAAAGTTAAATATATTTACCATTATGATTAACTTTTATTTATTAATATAACTCTTATAAATATATTCTATCAATCCAGACACCAACCCAACACCAGCTGGCTGATTATTTATGTCAGCCCCTACTGAATGTAGTAGTATTTTTAAACAAGTAGCAATTTAATACAAGTTAAATATATTTACCATTAAGATTAACCAACGAAACGCCTTTAGAAAATTATGCCTATTCATCATGCGACCTTGCACCAGTTGAAGATATTTGATGCGGTAGCCAGGCACCTTAGTTTTGCTCGCGCCGCGGAAGAGCTGCACCTGACACCGCCTGCGCTATCCATCCAGGTCAAACAACTCGCCGAAGTTATTGGACTACCCTTGTTCGAACAAATAGGCAAAAAGATATCGCTCACGCCTGCCGGAAGCGCTTCATGGGCAACCTGTCGCGATGTGCTGGGTCGGCTGGATCAACTTGCGCAGGAACTGACTGCACTCCAGAGTCTGGAGAAGGGCAGTCTCAAGCTTGCCACACTGGCCACCGCCGAATATTTCATACCCCGCTTGCTGGGCGAGTTTTGCATCAAGCATCCGGGGGTTGATGCCACTTTGTTCATGGGGAATCGCGAAGAGCTGCTGGAACGACTAACGCGCAATCAGGACGACCTCTATATTCTTGGCCAACCGCCGGAACATCTGCATGTAGTCACGGAACCTTTTGCCGATAACCACCTTGTGGTGATTGCCAGCCCGAATCATCCATTGACTAAGGAAAAGGATATTGCCCCGTCACGCCTGAACGAGATTCCATTCATTTTGCGCGAGCCGGGATCCGGTACACGCTTGGCAGCCGAAAATTTTTTTACGCATCACTGCGTTACGCTCAAAGTACGCATGGAATTGGGTAGCAACGAAGCCGTCAAGCAGGTGGTGGCCGGTGGATTGGGTATAGCCGTATTATCAGCAAGCACACTGCGTTACGAGCTCGCTAACGGCGAACTTGCGATACTCGATGTACGTGGCTTCCCACTCGCAAGGAAGTGGTATATGGTCTATCCGGCGGGCAAGCACCTTACCCCTGCCACCAAAGTCTTTATAGAACACCTGTTAGCAGCCCCTCTATACACAGTCAAACCAAGCAAGAAAAAACATAAATCCGGCTAAGCAAGCTGTCAGTCGATAACATCGCACGTTTGCCGGAACGCCTGCCGCAGTTATTCATGTCTCTGGTGAAGCAAGGCGGCATCTCCCGAAATTGCAACTCAGTGCGTTCAGGCAATAGCTTGGTGCAGTTACATCAAACTACAGAAACTTGTTTACGATAAAAATCAAACTATAAGGCACCTCTAATAATTCATGTTTGCAAGCATCCGCTTCGCGGATTGCCTTCTTAGCCCCCTTTGTCACTCCCGTCCTTCGTTAAACTTAGATCCTGAGTTTAACGAAGGACGGGAGTGACTGCATTATTAGAGGAGCCATTAAGCGTGACTTGCACTGGGGAAGAGTCAGACTGCCGTTTCAGCCTAAATAATGCAAAAAATGGTTGAACACAGCCTGTGTTTTGGGGTAGAATCTCGCCTCTTTTGAAAACTGGTTGGAGTATTGCTATGGCACGTGTCTGTCAAGTAACGGGAAAACACACAGTGGTTGGTAACAATGTGTCCCACGCGAATAACAAAACGAAACGTCGTTTTTTACCTAATCTGCAGCGTCGTCGCTTGTGGGTAGAAGGTGAAAATCGTTTTGTTTCCATCCGTCTGTCGAACGCAGGTTTGCGTACTATCGACAAAAACGGTATAGAAGCAGTGCTGTTTGAAATGCGCGCTCGCGGCATTAAAATTTAAGGAGCAGCTCATGCGTGAAAAAATCAAACTGGAATCAACTGCTGGTACAGGCCACTTCTATACCACTACAAAAAACAAGCGTACTATGCCGGAAAAAATCTCTATCAAGAAATTTGATCCGGTAGCGCGCAAGCATGTTGAATACAAAGAAACCAAGCTGAAGTAATTCAGCAGTTGCTTTTCTATATCACGGCGATGCCCACCAGACGAAAGTTTGGTGGGCATTTGTTTTGCCCTTAAATATAGGCTCACGACCACAAGGTACGGATAAGTCAAAAAGTGGCGCTGGAATTCCTATCCTTATTCTAATTAGAAATGGAATAAATTTTCGTAGGGTGCGTTCCACACACCGCATTGTTGGTGCGTGGAACGCACCCTACGATATTTCATTTTTAAATTGAAAATGAAATTACACTACAATTCACTCAGCGTGCCATCTGTAAACACCAGTGCACAGCGCACTTCCATTTTAGAATACACACTCTGCATT